>SKWC01000032.1 GCA_007129145.1 Rubritepida sp. | reverse complement strand
CTGCGCGAGGCGCTGCAGCGGCTGGAGGGGGAGGGGATGGTCCAGAAGACCTCCGGCCGGTCCTATCTGGTGCGCAAGGTGGAGTTCCAGGAATACCTGCAAAGCTTCAAGGTCCGCCTGCTGCTGGAGCCCGAGGCCGCGGCCGCCGCCGCCGGCCGTGCCCCCGCCCCGAAGGTCCAGGCCGTGCGCGACGAGGTCGCGGCCCTGCGCGCCCTGCCCAACGAGCACACCGAGGCGCATTGGCGGTCCGACGACGCGCTGCACCGTCTGATCGGGACCTGTTGCGGCAATGCGGTGCTGTTCGACATGATCGAGACGCTGCGCGTCACCACGCGGCTCTATGAGATCCAGGACGTGCGCCAGCAGGTGTGCAAGGACCTCGACCAGCACGAGGCGATCATCGCCGCCCTGGCCGATGGCGACGGGCCGCGGGCGCGGCGTGCCATGCAGGTGCATCTGCGCAGCCTGATCGCCCATTCCCTGCGCCAGGTCGCCTGAGCCGAGGCCGTCAGGGCGCGCGCAGCACCCCCGCCAAGGCCGCGCGTTCGCCCGCATCCAGCGACCGGCCCGGCGGTTTCATCCGGTCCGATGCGATCCGTCCCAGCAGCTTCAGCCCGGCCTTCAGCCGCGCGGTCGCCAGATGGGCCGGGGCGCGGCGATAGATGGCGGCGGCAAGCGGATGGACCCGGTCATGCAGCGCCCGCGCGCGGACCCAGTCCCCGGCCTGCGCCGCGGCATGCAGGTCGCACACCAGGTCGGGAAACACCGCCGCCAGCGAGACCTGGCTGCCATCGGTGCCGACCTGGAAGCAGGCCATCAGATGCTCGTCGCCCGAGGCCAGGACCGACACCCAGGGCGCGCGGTCCTTGACCAGCCGCCAGACCTCCTCATAGGCGGCGACGTCCCAGCTGCCCTCCTTGATGGCGGCGACGCCGTCGACCTCCAGCAGGCGGGCGATTAGGTCGGGGCCGTAGGACAGCGCCCCCCAGGACAGCGGCGCGCGATAGAGCACCACCGGCAGACCCGCCGCGGCCGCCACGGCGCGGTGATGGGCCACGACGCAGTCGGCATCCACGCCGCGGAACCAGTGGCTGGGCGGAAACACGAGCACCGAGTCCGCCCCGGCCGCGGCCGCCGCCTCGGCCTCGTGGCAGGCGGCGTGCGTTGCTTCGGCGCTGACGCCGGCGGATATGTGGTGGTGGCGCCCGATCGCGCCGCGCACGGCTTCCAGCACGCGGCGCTTCTCCTCAGGGCTCAGCAGGTGCCCTTCGCCGGCGTGGCCGTTGACGAGAAAGCCGGAAATGCCCGCGGTGCGGCCCACGGTGCGGGCATGCCGCACAAGATCGTCGAAGTGGATGCCGGCATCCTCGGCCATGGGGCAGACGATCGCGGCATGGACACCGGTCAGGGCCGGCACCGCAAGCCCGGGTTGCTCACTCAAGCTCTGCTCCCCCAAGAAAGGCACACTGTTTGTATACGAACTGCGTGCAGAACATGCAATCCTCCGCGGCGCTGGCGCCCAAGGTTTCGGCGTTGGCGCGGGGCTTGGTGCAACCTTTCGCCCGCTGGCGCGTTGTCCGAGGGTGAATAACGACAGCGAGGTCCATGACGTGAGCGGCAAGACGATTTTCATTACCGGCGCCTCCAGCGGCATCGGGGCGGCGACGGCCCGGGCGGCGGTCGCGCAGGGCTGGCAGGTGGGCCTGTTCGCCCGGTCCGAGGACAAGCTGGCCACCCTCGCGGCGGAATTGGGCGCGCAGGCCCATGCCCTGCCGGGCGATGTCACCGACCTGCACAGCCAGCAGGCGGCGATCGCCGCGCTGGTCGACCGCACCGGCGGGCTGGATGCGGCCTTCGCCAATGCCGGCATGGGGCTGTCGGCCGCGGGCACGGAACCGGGCGACCCCGGGGAATGGGAACGCATGATCCGCGTCAACGTGCTGGGCGTGCTGTGGACGGTCAAGGCCGCGATGCCGCATCTCAAGGACCGCCGCGGCCATCTGCTGCTGACCGGGTCGGCGGCGGGGCGGCGGCATATCGCGGGCTCGGTCTACGGGGCCTCGAAATGGTTCGTGCATGGCTATGGCGGCAACCTGTCGGAGGAGATGAAGGCCTTCGGCGGCCGCTGCACGATCATCGCCCCGGGCATGGTCGACACGCCGTTCTTCGACGAACCCAAACCCGACAAGCTGCACCCCGAGGACGTGGCCCGGGCCGTGATCCATGCGCTGGAGGCCGACCCGCGCTGTGCCGTCAACGAGGTTTTCCTGATGCCGACCCGGTAGGCGCGGCGTCGCTGCGGGTGGCCGACAGGTCGCCCGCCCCCACCCGGTCGCCCCGCATCAGGGCCCTGCGCAGCGCGCGCAGGCGGTCGGGGTGCAGCACGGCGCCGCAGTCCCGGCAGGCGTCGCGCAGCAGCGCGGTCTGCGCGGGGCGCAGGCGGGCGCCGATCACGCTCGACACCGTCAGCAGGTCAAGGACACGGGTCTGGCCGGCAGCCTCCAGCCCCGGCAGGTGGCGGGCCGTCGCCGCCCAGTCCAGCGCGATGTCCCCGGGCCGGTCCAGCGCGTCGCGCAGGCGGGCCAGCAGGTAGATCTGGTTGGGATGGGCATCGCAGCCCCGGGTCAGCATCTCTCCCGCGGCCTGCAGGATCACGGCCTTCTCGATGTCGCCCAGCCTGCCCGCATCGCGGAACTGCGCCGCCATCAGCGCGTCCACCGCAAGGGGGCCCAGCGTGCGCACCCGCGCCTCGGCCATGATGCGCCAGACGATATAGGCGTTCCACACGGCATAGAGGGGCCCTGCGAACAGCGGGACCATGCCCCGGATCGCCATGCGCGCGGCCACCCTGCGCAGGAATACCCGCAGCAGGAAGCTGCTCAGCCCCACCTTCAGCTTGTAGGCGATGTTCAGCGCCGTCAGCTTCCAGCGCGAGACATGGGCATAGGGGTCGATCCCGTGGACCTCGATCCGGGGGTTGGGAAATTCCAGCGCTGCCCGCGCCAGCCCATGGGCCAGCAGCCCGCGCCCCTGCCCGCGCGACAGCGGCAGGCCGGAGTGCTGCGTGACCCGCGCGATCCCGCGCAGGGCCAGGGCATAAAGCGCCGCGATCTCCACCGCGCTGACCGCGCCGGCAAAGAGGTAGAACGCCGTCCAGTAGGGCAGCGCCTCGCGCCAGCCGACCCCCTCCATCCCGTCGAAGATGCCCTGCCGCACCCAGACCTCCGCCCCGCCGATCAGCCCGCCCGAGACGATGCCCGCCAGCGCCGACAGCCCGATG
>SKWC01000260.1 GCA_007129145.1 Rubritepida sp. | reverse complement strand
GGAGGCGCCGCGCGCCCTGGCCGAGCGGATGTGCGGCTCGGCCAGGGCGGCGCGCAGCGCGGCGGCCGAATGCCGTGCATAGGCGGCCAGGTTGGCGAAGGCCAGCGTGGCCACCGGCAGCACCAGGAAGCGCCAGCCCGGATCGCCGCCGCCCGCCGGCAGCCAGCCCAGTTGCACCGCGAAGAGGATGATCAGCAGGATGCCCAGCCAGAAGGAGGGCGTGGCCTGCGCCACCAGCGCCACCGCCTGCACGAGGGGTGCCAGCCGCGGACGCATCGCCGCCAGCGCCCCCAGCCCCACGCCGCCCAGGATCGCAAGGCCGATGGCCAGCCCGAGCAGTTCCAATGAGGACAGCAGCGCCGGCCACAGCAATTCCGCCACCGGCCGCGCGAACAGGCGCGAATGGCCGAAATCGCCGCCCAGCACCGAGGCCGCCCAGGCGAGGTAGCGCGCCGCCAGCGGCTGGTCCACGCCGTGCAGTGCGCGCAGCATGGCGGCGTCCTCGGCGGTCAGGCGCGGGTCGCCGGCGATGGCCATGGCGATGGGATCGCCCGGCATCAGCCCGATCAGCAGGAAGGCCACCAGCGAGAGGATCGCGGTCACCACCGCGATCTGTACGAGCCGCGCGAGGATGAGGCGGGTCACCCCACCCCCCATTGCTCCGCCCAAAGGCTGGAGGGGTTCAGGTGTCCGGTCGGCCGCACCCCGGTCAGCCAGGGCGGCCAGACATGCGCGTCCTGGCGGAACCACAGCGGCAGGGCGGGCAGTTCCTCGGCGTAGATGGCCTGCAGCCGGTGCCACAGCGCGCGCCGCGCCTCGCGGTCGAGGGTGATGGGCAGGGCTTCGAGGATCGCGTCCATCTCGGCGTTGCGGAAGCCGGTGTAGTTCTGCCCCGACCAGTTGCGCGCCTCGGTCGGGATCTCGTCGCTGTGCAGCGTGGTGCGGGGCACGCTCTCGGGCGCCGAGATCCAGGCGAACATCACCGCGCCCTGGAAGCGGCGGCGCGACAGGGTTTCCCCGAACAGCACGCGCGGGGGCTCGTTGCGGATGCGCGCATCCACACCCACGGCGCGCCACTGCGCCTGGATGACCTGCTGCACCGCCTCCCGGGAGCGGTTGCCCGCGGTGGTCATGAACTCGAAGGACAGGCGCTCGCCCGCCGCATTCACGCGGATGCCGCCGGGGCCGGGGCGCCAGCCGGCCTCCTCCAGCAGGGCGGCGGCGCGGGCGGGGTCATGGGCGTGCTGGCGCAGTTCGGGGTCATGCGGCCAGTCCAGCGGGTTCACGCTGGCATGCGCGACGGTCTGCCGCCCGCCGAACAGCCGCGCCACGATCTGCCCGCGATCCATGGCATGCAGCAGCGCCCGGCGCACCCGCACATCGTCCAGCGGCGGCTGGTCCATGCGCAGGTCCAGGTGCTCGTAGATCAGCCCGGGGCGGTATTCGATGCGGAAGCGCGCCCCGGCGCGGCGTTCCAGCGCCAGCGCCTGCTCGATGGGCAGGCCAAGCTCGCCCGCGATCATGTCGAGCTGCCCGGCCAGCAGCTGCGCCTCCAGCGCGGGGGTGTTTTCCACCGTGCGGATCACGATGCGCCGGAAGGCGGGCGCGGGGCCCCACCAGTGGTCGTTGCGCTCCAGCGTCACCGCGGCGCCGGGCTGGACGGACACGACCCGGTAGGGACCGTTCCACAACCCCGGCTCGGCGGGGTTGGTGTCATAGCCGGTGCGGCCGCGGTAGCCGCGAGGGTCGGCCGCCCAGCGGGCGCGCTCCAGATGGGCGGGCAGGGGGGCGAAATCGCCCAGGCTGGCGAAGTCGAAGGTCACGCGGTCGAAGCGCAGGGTGAAGCGCCGCGCATCCTCGGCGATGAATTCATAGGCGCTGCGGTAGAATTCGGCGGGGCCGATGCCGGTCGCGGGCTCGCGCGCGGCCTCCCAGGTGAAGCGGAGGTCCTCGGTGGTCAGCGGCGTGCCGTCGCCCCAGCGCAGCCCCTGCCGCAGCACCCAGGTGACGCGCAGGCCCGGCCGGCCGTCGGGCGTCGTCTCCTGCACGGCCAGCCCGTTCTCCAGGCTGGGCAGTTCCTCGCACAGCATGGGCGCGAGGCGCCAATCCGGGCCGTGGGCGGTGACCGGGCGGCGGCAGAAGCCCAGCACGTAGGATTTCGCCGCCATGCTGTCGATGTTGGGGTGCAGCGTGGAGGGAAACTGCGTGATGCCGATGGTCAAGGTCTCGCGCGCCGGCTGCGCCGCGCCCGGCAGGGGCGTGGCGGCCAGCATGGGCAGGGCCAGAAGGCTGCGGCGGTCCATCCGGGGTTCCTCGGCTGCTGGCCCCGATGATGGGTGCGGCGGGCGCGGGGCGCTACCCCGAGACCTTCTTGTAGGCCAGCGCCTCCTCCAGGCTGCCCACGCCGCCATGCGCGCGGCTCCAGCCCACCGGATCCTCCAGGAACTTGCGCACGCCGGTCAGCGTCGCCTCGGGGAACCAGGCGCGCTCGCGGCACACCTCCAGCACGTCCCACCAGGTGGCCAGGTGGTGCAGCGACAGGTCCATGGCCTTCATCTGCTCGAAGCTGCCGGGGAACACGCCATAGTAGAACACCACGAAGGTGTGCGAGCACTTCGCGCCCGCCTCGCGCAGGGCCTGGGCGAAGCGGATCTTGGAGGCGCCGTCGGTCGTCAGGTCCTCGACCAGCAGCGTCTCGCGGCCCACCGGCACGTCGCCCTCGATCAGCGCGTTGCGGCCGAAGCCCTTGGCCTTCTTGCGGACATAGGCCATCGGCAGGTTCATGCGGTCGCTGATCCAGGCCGCGAAGGGGATGCCGGCCGTCTCGCCGCCGGCGATGCTCTCGATGGTCTCGAAGCCGATGGCGCGGTTGATCTTCTCCACGCCCAGGTCGCAGATGCGGGTGCGGGCGCGCGGGTAGGAGATGATCTTGCGGCAGTCGATATAGACCGGGCTCTTCCAGCCGCTGGTCAGGGTATAGGGCTCCTCGGGGCGGAAATTCACCGCCTTGATCTCCAGCAGGATGCGCGCGGTGGTCAGCGCCGCGTCGCGATCGAACTCCGAGGCATGGTGCGTGGTCATTGAGTTTCCCCATCGGGCTGTCGCCCCCACCATGGCCGAAGCGGTCTGGGTGCTGGAAGACCCCCGCGCGGGGACGGCGGCGCAGGCGCTGGGCCTGGCCGGGCGGCTGGGGGTGCCGTTCCGGCGCGTTCCGCTGCGCTGGGGGCCGCTGGCGCGCATTCCCTGGCCCTGGCCAAGCCTGGCGGGGCTGGCGGATCGCGG
>SKWC01000044.1 GCA_007129145.1 Rubritepida sp. | reverse complement strand
GCTGTCCGACGCGGCGGGGATGCGCGCCGCCCTGGCCGAGGCACGGCCCGAGGCGCTGGTGCATCTGGCCGCCCGCGCATCTGTCGCGGAATCCTTCGCGGACCCGATGCCCTGCTGGGAGGTGAACCTGGGCGGCACGCTCCGGCTGATCGAGGCGGTGCGGGCGGCGGCGCCGGAGTGCCGCTGCCTCTTCGTCTCGACCGCGGAGGTCTATGGCCTGTCCTTCCAGCCCGGCCTGCCTCTCGACGAGACGGCGCCGATGCGCCCGGCCAACCCCTATGCGGCCTCCAAGGCGGCGGCCGATATCGCGGTGGGCGAGGCGGCGCTGCGCGGGTTGCGCGCGATCCGGATGCGGCCCTTCAACCACGCCGGGCCCGGCCAGGCGCCGGCCTTCGCCCTGCCCGCCTTCGCCCGGCAGGTGGCGCGCATCGAGGCCGGGCTGCAGCCGCCCGAGATGCAGGTGGGCGCGCTGGACCGCTGGCGCGACATGCTGGACGTGCGCGACGTCTGCGCGGCCTATGCGGGCGTCCTGGCGCGCTTCGATGCGCTGCCCAATGGCGCGGCCTACAACATCGCCACCGGCCAGCCGCACCGCATCGGCGACCTGCTGGACGGGCTGCTGGCGCGCGCGCGGGCCCCGATCACGGTGCGCGAGGCACCCGCCCTGCTGCGCCCCACCGATGTGCGCCTGGCCACCGGCGAGGCCGCGGCACTGCGCGAGGCGACGGGCTGGGCGCCAATCCAGCCCATCAAGGCAACGCTGGACGCCGTGCTGGCCGACTGGCGGGCGCTTGCCGCGGCGGAAGCTTCGCGGCAGTAACCGACGCCATGACGATCGACGCGCTGGCGCCCTTCTACCTCTGGGTGAAATCCTTCCACCTGATGGCCGTGATGGCCTGGATGGCGGGACTGTTCTACCTGCCGCGCCTCTATGTCTATCACGCGCAGATCCCGCCCGGCGCGGGGGGCGAGCATGACCGCTTCGTGGTGATGGAGCGCCGCCTGCTGCGCGCCATCATGAACCCCTCATTGATCGCCACCTGGGGTGCGGGGCTGGTGCTGGCGCTGACGCCGGGCGTGGTGTCCTGGACCGATGGCTGGTGGCACCTGAAGTTGGCCAGCGTGCTGGCGATGACCTGGTTCCACATGTACCTGGCCAAGCACCGCAAGGCCTTCGCCCGCGACGAGCGCCTGCACGCGCAGCGGC
This sequence comes from Rubritepida sp., assembly GCA_007129145.1. Taxonomy (GTDB): domain Bacteria; phylum Pseudomonadota; class Alphaproteobacteria; order Acetobacterales; family Acetobacteraceae; genus Roseococcus. The sequence goes on along the minus strand of SKWC01000044.1, from coordinate 2,076 downwards.
ACTGGCGCATCATGAACGAGGTGCCGACGCTGCTGATGATCGTGATCGTCATCATGGTGGTGGTGAAGCCATTCTGACCGCTCACCCGCCGCGAAAAGCCGCATGAGGCGCCGCCGACCGGCCCCGGCGCCGCGCCCCGCATGGATCGTGATCCCGGTGGTCGCGCTGGGCGCCGCGGCGGTCGCGCTGGTCATCGCGCTGGCGGCGGTCCATGCCTTCTACGCGATCCTGCTGTTCTCGATCCTGATCGCGGTGGCGGCGGCCGTCTTTGCCGCAATTCTGGCGGAAGTCCTCGGCCTGGCCCGCAGGCCGGCCCTCGCGCTGGCCGGCGGCATGGTCGCGGTGGCGATCTACGGCCTCTACTGGGTGTTCGCCTGGGCACTCGCGCCCGGCGGCGCCGAAGCCGGGCTGGGCCTGCTGGACTACGCCCAGCTGCGGGCCGAGAACACGGCGCTGGGCCGCAGGGGACGGAGCTGGTTCGGCGTGGCTGCGCCCTTCGCCTGGCTCATCTGGGCGGTCGAACTGGCCATCGCGGCCGGCGCAGCGGCCTGGATGACGCCGCAACTGACCGAAAGCCTGCGCAACGCCTGATCCGGCCCGGCTGCGGCCCAGGCGGCGTGGCCATTGACGCCGATGGGTGGGTTCCGTTACGGGAGACATGCAGCGCGCCCAGAACGCGCCGCACCTCCCCATCAGCGCCGCTGCGCGGCCCCGCCGGCCTGGCCGGACCCCGCCTCAAGCCCGCATCGCGCCCTTCGCGGATTGCTCGCCGCCATGCATTTGTCCGAACTCAAGGCCAAGACGCCGCCTGAACTCCTCGCCTTCGCGGAGGAACTTCAGGTCGAGAACGCCTCCTCCCTGCGCAAGCAGGACATGATGTTCGCCATCCTCAAGACGCTGGCCGACAACGACCAGGCGATATACGGGGAAGGCACGCTGGAGATCCTGCCCGACGGCTTCGGCTATCTGCGCAGCCCGCAGGCGAACTTCCTGCCCGGCCCCGACGACATCTATGTCAGCCCCGCCCAGGTGCGCCGCTTCGGCCTGCGCACCGGCGACACGGTCGAGGGCCAGATCCGCGCGCCCAAGGATGGCGAGCGCTACTTCGCCATGCTGAAGATCAACGCGGTGAACTTCGAGCCGCCGGAAGCCCTTCGGCATCGCATCAACTTCGACAACCTCACGCCGCTCTATCCGCATCGCCGCCTCAAGATGGAGAATCCCGAGGCGGAGGCCGTGGCCAAGGGGCCGATGAAGGATGCGACGCACCGGGTCATCGACCTGATCTCGCCCATCGGGCTGGGGCAGCGCGCGCTGATCGTGGCCCCGCCGCGCACCGGCAAGACCATGATGCTGCAGAGCATCGCCAAGTCCATCAGCGCCAACAACCCCGAAGTCTTCCTCATGGTGCTGCTGATCGACGAGCGGCCGGAGGAAGTGACCGACATGGCGCGCACCGTGCGCGGCGAGGTGCTGGCCTCCACCTTCGACGAGCCCGCCACCCGCCACGTCCAGGTGACGGAGATGGTGCTGGAGAAGGCGAAGCGCCTGGTCGAGCACAAGCGCGACGTGGTGATCCTGCTGGATTCCATCACGCGGCTGGGGCGCGCCTACAACTCGGTCGTGCCGTCCTCGGGCAAGGTGCTGACGGGCGGCGTGGACGCGAATGCGCTGCAGCGGCCCAAGCGCTTCTTCGGTGCCGCGCGCAACATCGAGGAAGGCGGCAGCCTGACCATCATCGCCACCGCGCTGATCGACACCGGCAGTCGCATGGACGAGGTGATCTTCGAGGAGTTCAAGGGCACCGGCAACAGCGAGATCATTCTCGACCGGAAGCTTTCGGACAAGCGCGTCTTCCCCGCCATCGACATCACGAAGTCCGGCACCCGCAAGGAAGAGCTGCTGGTGGACCGCGCCACCCTGTCCAAGATGTGGGTGCTGCGGCGCATCCTCAACCCGATGGGCACCCAGGACGCGATGGAGTTCCTGCTGGACAAGCTGAAGTACAGCAAGACCAACCAGGATTTCTTCGACGCGATGAATACCTGAGTATTGGCGGAATCGCGTCGCTGCCCG
>SKWC01000281.1 GCA_007129145.1 Rubritepida sp. | reverse complement strand
GTGCTGCCCGTGCCGGCCGCGCTGCTGATGGCGCTCGCCCCGCTCACCGCCGCCCTGCCCTTCCTGCCGCGAATCCGCGCCGCCGAGCTGCGCCGGCTAACCGAGGACAAGGCCTTCGACATCGCTCCCATGACCCAGGCGCTGGGCGTGCGGCCCCGCCCCCTTGCGGCGGGGCTTGAACGGACGTTTTGTTGAGCGCATCCGGAGGCCACGACCGCATGCCCATCGTGAACCGAATCGCCGATTTCCACGCCGAGATGACGGCCTGGCGGCGCGATTTCCACATGCACCCCGAACTCGGCTTCGAGGAGCACCGCACCGCCGGGATCGTCGCGGACAAGCTGCGCGAGTTCGGCTGCGATGCGGTGGTGACCGGCATCGCCGGGACCGGCGTGGTCGGGGTGATCCATGGCTCCGGCGGCGCGACCGGCCGCGCCATCGGGCTACGCGCCGACATGGACGCGCTGCCCATCCAGGAAGCGACCGGCCTGCCGCATGCCAGCACCACGCCGGGCAAGATGCACGCCTGCGGCCATGACGGGCACACCGCCATGCTGATGGGTGCGGCGAAATACCTGGCCGAGACGCGCAATTTCGCCGGGACCGTCCATGTCATCTTCCAGCCCGCCGAGGAGGGCGGCGGCGGCGGGGACGTGATGGTGCGCGAAGGCCTGTTCGAGCGCTTCCCCATGGAGCGCGTCTTCGGGCTGCACAACTGGCCCAACGCGGCCGCCGGCACCTTCCTCTGGCGCGAGGGCCCGGTGATGGCGGCCGTCGCCAACCTCGAGGTCACCATCACCGGCAAGGGCGCGCATGGCGCCCTGCCCTATCTTGGCACCGACCCCATCGTGGCCGCGGCGGGCATCGTGCAGGCGCTGCAGTCCGTCGTGGCGCGCAACCTCGACGCGGCCGATGCGGGCGTCATCACCATCGGCAGCATCCATGGCGGGGACACCTACAACGTGATCCCCGAGACGGTGCGCATGCTGGGCACGGCGCGCTGGTTCAGCCCCGCGGTGGGCGATGTGCTGGAGCGCCGCTTCCTTGAGGTGGTGCAGAGCGTCGCCACCGGCTTCGGCGCCCGCGCCGAGGCCGCCTTCCTGCGCGCCTACCCCGCCACGGTGAACGAGGCCGAGAGCACCGCGCTGGCCCGCCGCGCCGCCGAGGCCGTGTCCGGCGCCGAGCGCGTGGCGCACATGCCAAAGCCCACCATGGGCGCCGAGGATTTCGCCTTCATGCTGAACGCCAAGCCCGGCAGCTACCTGATGCTGGGCGGCGGGCGGAGCCCGGACGACGCCTCGGTGCACCACCCGCTCTATGACTTCAACGACGAGATCCTGCCGATCGGCGCCTCCTACTGGGCGCGCCTGGCCGAGGACCTGTTGCCCCGTGAGTGACGCAACGACCCCCCCCACCAGGCTGGGGCTGTTCCTGGGCTATGGAAAGATGGGGCTGCTGGGCTTCGGCGGCGTGGCGGCCTGGTCGCGCTATGTCGTGGTCGAGGACAAGCGCTGGATGACCGAGCGCGAATACGCCGAGGTGCTGGGCCTGGGGCAGATCCTGCCCGGCCCCAATGTCGGCAACACCGCGATCATGATCGGGCGCCGCTTCCATGGCCTGCCGGGCGCGCTGCTGGCCACGGGCGGGCTGTATTCCGGGCCGCTGTGCATCCTCATGATGCTGGCGCTGTTCTACGACAATTTTGGCCAGGAGCCGGGCGTCGCGCAGGCCATGCAGGGCATCGCGGTGGCCGCGGCGGGGATGGTGGTCGCGACCGCGCTCAAGATGGGCCAGAACCTGCGTCCGCCGCCCGAACTCATCGCCGTGGGGCTCGCCGCCGTGATCGCGGCCGCCTTCCTGCGCCTGCCGCTGCTGCTGGTCGTGGCCATCCTCGCGCCGCTGGGCATCTGGCTGTCGGTGCGGCGCGCCTTCGGGGAGGCCAAGTGATGCTGCTGCAAATCTTCTTCGCCTTCGCCACCCTCTCCCTGGTCGCGGTCGGCGGCGCCACCGCGGTCCTGCCCGAGATGCACCGCCTGCTGGTGGTGGTGCATGGCTGGCTGGACGATGCCACCTTCACCCAGCTTTTCGGCCTGGCGCAGGCCGCGCCGGGGCCCAACATCCTGGCCGCCTCCATCATGGGCTGGCGCATCGCGGGGCTGGGCGGGATGGCTGTGGCCACGCTGGGGATGCTGCTGCCCGCTGCGATCCTCGCCTGGTATGTGGCCGGCGCCACCCACCGCATGCGCGGCGCCAGCTGGCTGAAGCCCGCGCAATTCGGCCTCGTGCCCATCGCTGTGGGGCTGATCGCCGCCTCCGGCATCACGCTGGCGCGGGCCTCGACCACCGACTGGCTGACGGTGGTGATCCTGGTGGCGTCCTTCCTGTTCGTCTGGCGCACCAACCGCTCGCCGCTGTGGGTGCTGGCGGGCGGCGGGGCGCTGGGCTTCCTGCTGCTGTAGCGCCCCGGCTCAGCCCGCGGTGAGGATGGTGCGGCCCGTCACCTTGCCCTCCCGCAGCCGGTTCAGCGCCACATCGGCCTGATCCAGCGGCATGGTGCCGATCGGGATGGGTGCGATGCCCTTCTTCTGCGCGATCGCCACCAGTTCGCGCAGCTCCTTCAGGCTGCCCACATAGCTGCCGCGCAGGGTCAGCGACTTGATGGGCATCATCGGAAGTGGCACGCGCAGCTCGCCCCCGAACAGCCCCACCTGGATCAGCCGCCCGCCCTTGCCCAGCGCGTCGAAGGCGAAGCGCGCGCTGGCGCTGCCGTTCACGAGGTCCAGCACCGCCTGCACCGGGCCGCCGCAGGCCGCCTGGATGCGCGCAGCCGTGTCATCGCCCCCGGCCAGCACCACCTCGGCCGCGCCCTGGGCGCGCGCCGCCTCCAGCTTCGCCGCATCCACATCCACCGCACAGATCCGCCGGTGCCCCATGGTCCGCAGCAGCGCCACCGCCTGCAGCCCGAGCCCGCCCGCACCCACCACCACCACGAAGTCCCGCTTCGGCAACGGCATCAGCTTGCGAATGGCCGAATAGACCGTCACACCCGAGCACGCATAGGTCGCCGCCAGCGCGGGATCGAGCCCGTCGATCGCCACCAGATGCTTCCAATGCGCGGCCAGCACATGGGTCGCATAGCCGCCATGGCGGTAGATGCCGATGGCGCGCGAGCGCACCGCGCAGAGGTTCTCCTCGTCGCGCCGGCAGCGCTCGCACGCGCCGCAGCCCACCCAGGGGTAGATCAGCCGGAGCTGGCCCTTGCGCAGCCCCTGGCCCTTGGCACCCG
>SKWC01000369.1 GCA_007129145.1 Rubritepida sp. | reverse complement strand
TGGCGAGGATGGCGGACAGCGCCGTCACGCCCTGGCCGCCCACCCCGGCGAGGACGATGTTCCAGGCCTCGCCGGGGGCGGGTTCGGGCAGTTCGGGCAGGGGTGGCTCGCCCGCCAGCACTGGGGCCGGGGGCCGTGCCGGCTCCGCGCCCTCCAGCGTCAGGAAGGAGGGGCAGAAGCCCTGCAGGCAGGAGAGGTCCTGGTTGCAGCCCGACTGGTCGATGCGGCGCTTGCGACCCCATTCCGTCTCGATGGGCTCGATGGCGATGCAGTTGGAGGCGCGCGAGCAATCGCCGCAATCCTCGCAGACGCGGGGGTTGATCACGGCGCGCTGGATGGCCTTGGGTGCGAGGTCGCGCTTGCGCAGGCGGCGGCGCTCGGTGGCGCATTGCTGGTCGTAGATCAGCACCGACACGCCCGGCGTCTCGCGCAGGCTGCGCTGCACCGCGTCCAATTCGCTGCGGTGGTGGAAGGCGACGCCGCGCGGGACCAGCGGATCGCTGCGGTGGCGGTCGGGGTCGTCGCCCACCACCACCACGCGCGATGCGCCCTCCGCCACCATCTGGGCGGCGATGCGCGGCACCGTGACCTCGCCCTCGGGCGCCTGGCCGCCGGTCATGGCCACCGCCGAATTCACCAGGATCTTGTAGGTCATGGTGACCCGCGCCGCGATGGCGGAGCGGATGGCCAGCAGCCCCGAATGGGCATAGGTGCCGTCGCCCATGTTGGCGAAGACATGCGGCGTCTCGGTGAAGCGGTGGATGCCGATCCAGGGCGCGCCCTCGCCGCCCATATGGGTGAACAGGTCGCTGTTCCGGTTCATGTCCTTGGCGAGGTAGTGGCAGCCGATCCCCGCTAGGCCGAGGCTGCCCTCGGGAATGCGCGTCGAGGTGTTGTGCGGGCAGCCGGGGCAGAAATAGGGCTGGCGCACCGCCAGAGGTTCGGCCGCGGCGGCGGCCAGCGCGTCCAGTTCGGCCACCCGCGCGGCCATGCGCCCGGTGCGTAGCGCCTCGGGCAGGGTGGCGGCCAGCGCGCGGATGATCTGCCCCGCGTCCAGTTCCGCGAGGTCGCTCAGCACATCCTTGCCGCGCAGCGCGGGGCGGTCGGGCAGGTCGTACAGCGCCTCGCGCAGCTGGGTCTCCAGGAAGGCGCGGCGGTCCTCCACCACCAGCAGCGTCTCCAGCCCGCGCGCGAATTCCCGGGCGGCTTCGCGGTCCAGCGGCCAGACGAGGCCCGGCTTCCAGATCACGAGGCCGGCCATGCGCGCCAGTTCGGGGGTGATGCCCGCATCGGCCAGCGCCTGCTTCAGCGTGGACCATGCCTTGCCGCGCACCGCGATGCCGAAGCGCGGCCGTGGCGCCGGCCAGACCAGCCGGTCCAGCCCGTTCACCCGCGCGAAGGCCTGGGCGGCGGGCAGCTTGTGGCGGCGCACGCGCTCCTCGATGGCGAGCGCGGTGTCCTTCAGCCTGATGTGCAGCCCATCGGGCGGCAGGGCGAGGCCGGTGGGCGCGATGGTGGCGAAGCGGGCGGGGTCCACCACCAGGCTCATGGTGGCGTCCATCGTCTCGGCCACGCATTTCATCGCGACCCAGGCGCCCGAGAAGCGCGACATGGCGATGGATTTCACGCCGAATTCCAGCACCTCCTCGACATCGGCGGGGTCGAGCAGCGGGATCTCGAGGTCCGCCATGGCGTATTCGCTGCCGGAGGTGACGGTGGAGGATTTGCAGGCCGGGTCATCGCCGGCCAGCGCCAGCACGCCGCCCAGCGGCGCGGTCCCCGCGCCATTGGCGTGGCGCAGCACATCGCCCGAGCGGTCCACCCCCGGTCCCTTGCCGTACCAGATGGCGAAGACGCCCTGGTGCTTCGCGCCGGGATAGAGGTTCACCTGCTGCGTGCCCCAGCAGGCGGTGGCGGCGGTGTCCTCGTTCAGCCCCGCCTGGAACTGCACCTGCGCGGCGGCCAGCCGGTCGCGCTGGCGCCACAGCTCCCGGTCATAGGTGCCGAGCGGCGAGCCGCGGTAGCCGGTGATGAAGCCCGCCGTGTCCAGCCCCCGCGCGGCGTCCAGCTGGCGCACCAGCAGCGGCAGCCGCACCAGCGCCTGGGTGCCGGTCAGCAGGGTTTCGCGCCCCTCGGCCTCCCAGCGTTCATCCAGGGTGATGTCGGTGCGGATCAGGCTGTTCATGGACACTCTTTCCGGCAGGCCGGCGCGGGGGCCCGCCGTCCGGACCCGCCGCATCGGGGCGGCAGACTGGAAGAACGCCCTGGCCCGCGCAAGGGCGGGCCGGCGGGATCACTCCCGCGCGCGGTCCAGCGCGTCGTAGTGGCGCTTCACGATGCCGTAGCCGTACCACAGGCCGAAACCCATCAGCATGATGCCCCAGGCGTAGAAGAAGCCCTCGGCCACGGCCACGGTGAACATGCCCGCCAGCACCATCAGCCCCGCGAGCACGATGAAGAATATCGAGGAAACCGGCATCAGCGTTTGTCCTTCTTCACATCATCATCGTCGAACAGGATGCGCGCGGCCGCGCCGTCCAGGTCCTCGAACTGCCCGGAGCGCAGCGCCCACAGGAAGGCCGCGAGGCCCAGCGCGCCGAGCGCCAGCGCCATGGGAATGAGCCAGAGCAGGATGTCCATCAGCGCGCCTCCCGCGGGGGCGATGTGTCGCGGCCGAGGCGCAGCGCATTGCCGATGACCGCCAGCGAGGAGCTGGCCATCACCAGTGCCGCGATCAGCGGGGTGGCGAAGCCCAGGATCGCCACCGGCACGGCCACGATGTTGTAGAGGAAGGCGAAGCCGATGTTTTGGGCCGCCACGCGCTGGGCGGCGCGGGCGCGATGGATGGCCTCGGCCAGGGGCAGCAGCCCGCCGCCCTGCAGCACGAAGTCGCTGGCGGCCTGGGCCACATCCATGCCCTCGGCGGGCGCGGCCGAGACATGGGCGGTGGCCAGCGCGGCCGCGTCATTCACCCCATCGCCCACCATCAGCACGCGCCGGCCCTGGGCCGCGAGTTCCGCGATGCGCGCGGCCTTGGCCTCGGGGCTGGCGCCGCCCCGGTGGGTCTCGATGCCGGCCTCGCGCGCGACTTCCGCCACCACGGCGGGCGCATCGCCCGAGAGAAGTTCCACCCCCAGCCCGGCCGCGCGGAAGGCGGCGATGGCGGCGGCGGCGTCGGGGCGCAGCGCATCGGCGAAGCGAAAGGCGACGGGCGCGTGGCCGGGGCGGGTGAAGTGCAGGCTCATGCCCTGGCCGTCATCCGGCAGGGCGCAGAAGCGCGCGGAGCCGAGGCG
>SKWC01000437.1 GCA_007129145.1 Rubritepida sp. | reverse complement strand
TGGGCGTTAACCGTGAGCGTCAGTTCCTCGGCCGGGCCCTCGAACATGAGGCGCGAGAGGCGCTGCTTCAGCGCCTCGTCCACCTCCTCGAAGGTCTCGCGGGCAATGGGGAAGGCATCGGCCAGGTCCCGGCCCATCCCGGGCACCTGGCTGCCCTGGCCGGGGAAGACAAAGGCGAGTGACATGGCGAAAAGTGATTCCGTGTGTTGGCTGCATTCGCCTCGCGCCTCGGGGGCGCGAAGTCAAGCGGGCGGGGCGGAATCACACGCCGTCAGGCCGGGCGGATGCGCCGCGCGACCAGGGTCTGGCGACGCGCGGGCTCGCCGTGGAACAGCGCCATCGCCTCGATCACCGTGACCTCGAAGCCGAGTTGCCCCAGCAGGCTGCGATACAGCCCGAGCGAGAGCCGCCACCACACATAGGGATGGTCAGGGTGCCAGGGCTGCATCGGGCGCATCAGCGGCGCCTCGGCGGGATCAATGGGCGTGAAGCCGATCACCAGCGTCTCGCGCGCCAGCCGCGCCATCTGGCCGATGGCGGTCACCGGGTCGGACAGGTGCTCGATGATGGCGCAGGCCAGCACGATGTCCTGCTCGGGCAGGGTCTGGGACAGGCGCGCCAGGTCGCCATAGGCCACCCGCACGGCCGAGCGGCGCTCATGCCAGGCGAACCAGAAGGCGTTCTTGTAGCCGGTCAGCCCCGCCTCGTTGCGCGCGTTCCAGGCGGCGCGGTCGCGATGCTCCAGCCGGCCGGCGAAGGGAACCCATTGGAAGCGCGCCACGCTGTCGGCGTCGAAGGCGGTCACCTCCGCGCCGCGCGCCTCCATCTCGAAGGCGATCTGGCCGGTGCAGGTTCCCACATCCAGCAGCCGCTTGCCGCGCACATCCAGCCGGCCGGTGTAGTTGTCGAAATCGGGGCGGATGTCCCATTGCCCCGCGAGCGCGCCGGCCCCGGGCAGCGACATGGCGTGGTAGAAGACGCAGTCCTTCAGCTCAGGCTTTGCCCAGGGCTGTTCATAGGGCGAAGCCTGCATCGGCGCGCGGGCGCCTCAGGCGTCCATCTTCAGCGCGGCGATGAAGGCCGACTGCGGGATCTCGACCTTGCCGAACTGGCGCATCTTCTTCTTGCCTTCCTTCTGCTTCTCCAGAAGCTTCCGCTTGCGCGAGATGTCGCCGCCATAGCACTTGGCCGTCACATCCTTGGACAGCGCCGAGATCGTCTCGCGCGCGATGACCCGCCCGCCGATCGCCGCCTGGATGGGGATCTTGAACAGCTGGCGCGGGATCAGCTCCTTCAGCTTCTCGCAGATCTGCCGGCCGCGCTTCTCGGCCGCGCTGCGGTGCGCCATGAAGGACAGCGCATCCACCGGCTCGGTGTTGACCAGGATGCTGATCTTCACGAGGTCGCTCTCGGCATAGCCATCCATCGAATAGTCGAAGCTGGCATAGCCGCGGCTGACGGATTTCAGCCGGTCGTAGAAGTCGAACACCACCTCGTTCAGCGGCAGCCGGTACACCGCCATGGCGCGGTTGCCGACATAGGTCAGCTCCACCTGCTGGCCACGGCGCTCGTTGCACAGGGTCAGGATGGCGCCCAAATGCTCGTCGGGGACGAAGATGGTCGCCTTGATCCAGGGCTCCTCGATGGCGTCGATCTTGGTGGGATCGGGCATGTCGGCGGGGTTGTGCAGGTCCTGCACCGTGCCGTCGGCCATGCGCAGCGTGTAGACCACGGAGGGCGCCGTCGCGATCAGGTCCAGGTTGAACTCGCGCGACAGCCGCTCCTGGATGATCTCGAGGTGCAGCAGCCCCAGGAAGCCGCAGCGGTAGCCCAGCCCGAGTGCCAGCGAGGTCTCCTGCTCGTAGTGGAAGCTGCTGTCGTTCAGCCGCAGCTTGCCCAGCGCGTCGCGCAGCTTGTCGAAGTCGTCGGCGTCCACCGGATACAGCCCGCACCAGACCACGGGGATGGAGGGCTTGAAGCCGGGCAGCGGCTCGGCCGCGGGGTTGCGGTCGTCGGTGATGGTGTCGCCCACCGAGGTGTCGGCCACCGTCTTCATCGAGGCGTTCAGGAACCCCATCTCGCCGGGGCCGAGGCTGTCCACCGGCACCATCTTGGGCGCGAACACGCCCACCTGGTCCACCGTATAGGTGGCGCCGTTGGACATCATGCGGATCTTCTGGCCCCGGCGCAGGTGGCCGTCCTTCACCCGCACCAGGATCACGACGCCGAGGTAGCTGTCGTACCAGCTGTCCACCAGCAGCGCCTTGGTGGGCGCATCGGCCTTGCCCTGGGGCGGCGGCAGGCGCTTCACGATCGCCTCCAGCACGCCCTCGATGTTGATGCCCGTCTTGGCGCTGATCTCCACCGCCTCGCTGGCGTCCAGGCCGATCACGTCCTCGATCTGCTGCTTCACCCGCGCGGGCTCGGCTGCGGGGAGGTCTATCTTGTTCAGCACCGGCACGATCTCGTGATTCGCGTCGATCGCCTGATAGACATTGGCCAGCGTCTGCGCCTCGACCCCCTGGGAGGCGTCCACCACCAGCAGCGACCCCTCGCAGGCGGCCAGGCTGCGGCTCACCTCATAGGCGAAGTCCACATGGCCCGGCGTGTCCATGAGGTTGAGCACATAGGTGTGCCCGTCTTCGGCCTTGTAGTGCAGCCGCACCGTCTGCGCCTTGATCGTGATGCCGCGCTCGCGCTCGATATCCATGCTGTCGAGCAGCTGTTCCTTCATCTCGCGCGCGGTCACGGCCCCGGTGGACTGGATCAGCCGGTCGGCCAGCGTGGACTTCCCGTGGTCGATGTGGGCCACGATGGAGAAGTTGCGGATGCGGTTCAGCGGCGTGTCGGTCATTGGTGCCCGGAATGAGGGCGCCCGGGTAATGCCGGGCGCGGCGAAGCTTCACCGGGGGACATAGGGCAGGCGGGGCGGATGTCAAAGCGCGCGGGCTGGCGGAGGCGCCCAGGGCGCCCCAAGCTGGCCCCCTCCCCATCCCTCGCGGAGTTCCCCGCCATGCCCAAGCGCGCCATCGCCTCGTCCCGCGTCTTCCGCGGCAGCCTGCCCTTCGCCCAGGCCACCGTCGCGGGCGGCTTCATGTTCGTCTGCTGCGTCGGCCGCGACATGGAAGGCCGCTTCGCCATCGGCGATGTCCGCGCCCAGACCCGGCAATGCATCGAGAACATCCGCGCCCTGCTGGAGGAGGCCGGCGGAACCCTGGCCGATGTGGTGAAGTGCACCGTCTATGTGACCGGGCGCGAGCATTGGGCGGCGATGAACGAGGAGTATTTCGCCCATTTC
>SKWC01000068.1 GCA_007129145.1 Rubritepida sp. | reverse complement strand
GCTGGCTCGGTCGCGGGACCCGCCACCCAGACCAGGCCGCCGCCCCAGTCCAGCAGCAGCCGCGCGCCGAAGGCCTGGCGCAGCGCGGCGCAGGTGGCGGGCGTGGCCGAGGGCGGCAGGGAGAGGCGCCAGACCGCATCCGCGGGCGCGGCGCCGAGCGGTTCGGCGTCGCGGATGGCGCGCCACAGCGCCACCGAGGCGGGTTCATCCAGCCGCGTCACATCGCCATGCGCCACCAGCGCCGCCTCCAGCCGGCCCAGCCGGTAGGCGACGGAATCGGCAAAATCCTCGATGCGCAGCAACGCCACGCAGCCATCCAGCGCGCCGAAGCCCGCGGGCAGCAGCGCGGCACCCGAGACGCCATAGGGCGAACCCAGCCCGGCCGAGAGCGCCTTCACCCCGGCCGCGATATTCGCCACCCGGATGGCGAGGCTGCCCGAGGTCTCGCCCCTGGGCAGCACCTTCAGCGTCACCTCGCTGAGCACGCCCAGCGTGCCGTGCGATCCCGCCAGCAGCTTGCACAGGTCAAGCCCCGTGACGTTCTTCAGCACCCGCCCGCCGGAGCGGAACACCTCGCCGGTGCCGGTGATGGCGCGGATGCCCAGCACATGGTCGCGCATCGCGCCCCAGGCGATGCGCCGCGGCCCCGAGAGATTGGCCGCCACCACCCCGCCCAGCGTCGCCGGTCCCGCCGCGCCCAGCAGCGACGCGAGGTCGGGCGGCTCTGCGATGATCTGCTGGCCGTGCTCGGCCAGCGCGGCCTCGATCTCGGGGATGGGGGTGCCGGCGCGGGCCGAGATGACGAGTTCGGTCGGGCGGTAGAGGGTGATCCCGGTCAGCGCGCGGGTGGAGAGGCTGCGCGCCGCCTGGACCGGGCGCAGCATGGCGCGCTTGGTGCCGCGCCCCTCGATGGCCAGCGGCGCGCGCGCGGCATGGGCGTCGCGCACCGCCTCGGCCAGCCCCGCCTCGCTGTCGGGTGCGATCATGCGGCCTGCCTGTCCTGCGCTGGCGCCTCGGGCAGCGGGAACACCTTGGCGGTGTTCAGCAGCCAGCCCGGGTCGAAGGCGGATTTGATGGCGCGCTGCAGGTCGAGCTCGCGCTCGGTGAATTGCGTGCCCATCAGGTCGCGCTTCTCCACCCCCACGCCATGCTCGCCGGTCAGGCAGCCGCCCACCTCGACGCAGAGCTTCAGGATGTCGGCGCCGAAGGCCTCGGCGCGGCGGAAGCTGTCGGGGTCATTGGCGTCGAACATGATGAGCGGGTGCAGGTTGCCATCGCCGGCGTGGAACACGTTCGCGACCTTGAGGTCATATTGCGCGCTGAGTTCCCCGATCCGCTTCAGCACGAAGGGCAGTTCGCCGGTCGGGATGGTGCCGTCCATGCAGAGGTAGTCCGGGCTGATGCGTCCCACCGCCCCGAAGGCGCCCTTGCGGCCCTTCCAGATCGCCAGGCTCTGCTCGGCGCTTTCGGCCACCTTCATGGAGATCGGGTTGAACTGCGCGCAGATGTCGCGGATGCGCCCCAGCAGCGCGTCCTGCTCGGCCAGGCTGCCCTCGACCTCGATGATCAGCATGGCCTCGGCGTCCAGCGGGTAGCCGGCATGGGCGAAGGCCTCGCAGGCATGGATGCAGGGCTTGTCCATGAATTCCAGCGCCACCGGGATGACGCCCGCGCCGATGATCGCGTCCACCGCCTGGCCCGCGACCTCCACGCTGGAAAACGCGGCCAGCATGGCGCGGGCACCCTCGGGGCCGCGCAGGATGCGCACGGTGACCTCGGTGACCAGCCCGAGCTGCCCCTCGCTGCCGGTGATCAGCCCCAGCCAGTCATAGCCCGCCGCATCCAGGTGCCGCCCGCCGATCCGCACCACCTCGCCCTCGATGGTCACGAAGGTCAGGCCCAGCAGGTTGTTGGCGGTCACCCCGTATTTCAGGCAATGCGCCCCGCCCGAGTTCATCATCACATTGCCGCCGATCATGCAGGCCAGCTGGCTGGAGGGGTCGGGGGCGTAGAAGAAGCCGTCGCCCTCGACGGCCTTGGTGATGCCGATGTTGGTGACGCCGGCCTCCACCACGGCGAAGCGGTCGTCGAGGTTGACCTCCAGGATGCGGTTCATCCGCATCAGCCCGATCACCACCGCATCGGCCAGCGGCAGCGCGCCGCCCGAGAGGCTGGTCCCCGCCCCGCGCGGCACCACGCGGATGTTGTTGGCGTGGCAGTAGCGCAGCACCGCCGCGACCTCATCGGTGGTGCGGGGCAGCACCACGGCCAGCGGCATCTGCCGGTAGGCGGACAGCCCGTCCGTCTCATAGGGGCGCAGGCGGATCGGCTCGCCGATCACGGCATCGGCGGGCAGCAGGCGGCCGAGCTCGGCCAGGATGGCGTCGCGCCGGGCCAGGATGGCGGGATCGGGGTCGGGCAGGCGGATCATGGTCGGCGTCCGGGATGTCTCCTTTCCGGAACATGTTCCCGACCCTGCCCGGCCGCAAGGCGGCGGCGCCTTCTCGATTGGGATGGCCGCGTTGCCATGCTATGGAATGGGGCGGATTGCACGGGGTTGGGCATGGAGCGACCGACACGGCGGGGCCTGGTCTGGGGTTTCGCGGGGCTGGCGGTGGGGGCCAGCCTTCCCGGCTGCGCCGCCAGGCCGCGCGGGTCGGCCGTGCCGTCGGGGCGCAGCCTCGATGCGCAGGTGCTGGGCCTGCCCAATGCGCGGTTCCGCCCGGAATCGGGCATCGAGCCTTTCCAGCAGGAGGTCGCCCGCGCGCTGGAGCGGCGGCGTGCCTCCTATGGCCTTGGCGAGGGCGCCATGCTGCCGCAGCTCAAGCTGCTGTCGGTTTCCGGCGGCGGCGAGAATGGCGCCTTCGGGGCGGGGCTGCTGTGCGGCTGGACCGAGGCCGGCAACCGGCCCGAATTCGACCTGGTGACCGGCGTGTCCACCGGCGCGCTGACCGCCCCCTTCGCCTTCCTGGGGCCGCGCTACGACGCCCGGCTGCGCAGCGTCTACACCGAGATCACGGCCGCGAATGTGCTGCGCCAGCGGGGGTTGATCGCCGCGCTGTTCGACGATGCGCTGGCCGACAGCGCGCCGCTGCTGCGCACCATCGAGGGGCAGCTCGATACGGGAATGCTGGCGGACATCGCCGATGCCTATGTGCGCGGGCGGCTGCTGCTGGTGGGTACCGCCGACCTCGACGCGCAGCAGCGGGTGGTGTGGAACCTAGGCGCCATCGCGGCCTCGGGCCATCCGGACGCGCCGGAGCTGCTGCGCCGCCTGCTGTTGGCATCGGCGGCGATCCCGGG
>SKWC01000138.1 GCA_007129145.1 Rubritepida sp. | reverse complement strand
GATGGCGGCCCAGGACGCGGCGCTGCTGCTGCACCGCGACCCGCACCTCGCCGCGCCGCGCGGGGTGGCGGCGCGGCTGCTGCTGGACATCTTCGGCAAGGCCGAGGCGGTGGCCTTCCTGGCCGCGGGTTGAGCCTTGCCAAGCGTGGCGCTGCCGCTAAACCACCCCCGCGACGGGAGTGGACCCTTGGACGCACTCATCGAACTGGACGGGCTGACGAAGCGCTTCGGCGGCTTCACCGCCGTGGACGGCGTGACCTTTCGCGTGGCGCGGGGCGAGGTGGTGGGCTTTCTCGGCCCCAATGGCGCGGGCAAATCCACCACCATGCGCATGCTGGCCGGCTTCATCACGCCCAGCGCCGGCACCGCGCGCATCTGCGGCCATGACGTGGCCGAGGACCCGGTGGCGGCGAAGCGCGCGCTGGGCTTCCTGCCCGAGGGCGCGCCCACCTATCCCGAGATGACGGTGCGCGACTTCCTGCGCTTCTGCGCCCGGGTGCGCGGCTGCGGCGCCGCCGAGGTGGACCGCGCCATGGCGCTGACCCAGCTGGAGGGCGTGCGGCTGCAGCCGGTCGAGACGCTGTCCAAGGGCTTCAAGCGGCGCGTGGGGCTGGCGCAGGCGCTGCTGCACGACCCGCCCGTGCTGGTGCTGGACGAACCCACCGACGGGCTCGACCCCAACCAGAAGCATGAGGTGCGCGCGCTGATCCGCGGCATGGCCGAGCAGAAGGCCATCATCATCTCGACCCACATCCTCGAGGAGGTGGGCGCCTTGTGCACGCGCGCCATCATCATCGCGCGCGGCCGGGTGCTGGCGGATGCGCCGCCGGCCGAACTGGTGGCCGATGGCCGCAGCCTGGAGGATGTGTTCCGCGAACTGACCATGGGGCAGCCGGCATGAGGGCGACGCTCGCGGTGTTCCGGCGGGAGTTCGCCGGCTATTTCGCCACTCCGGTGGCCACGGTGTTCATCGTGATCTTCCTGGTGCTGTCGGGCGCGCTGACCTTCACCCTGGGCGGCTTCTTCGCGCGCGGCCAGGCGGATCTGGTGCCCTTCCTCGGGCTGCTGCCCTGGCTGCTGCTGTTCCTGGTGCCGGCGCTGACCATGCGCCTCTGGGCCGAGGAGCGCCGCGGGGGCACCATCGAACTGCTGCTGACCCTGCCCATGACCACCGGCCAGGCGGTGCTGGGCAAGTTCCTCGCCGCCTGGGCCTTCTGCGCGGTGGCGCTGGCGCTCACCTTCCCGCTGGTGCTGACGGTGAACTGGCTGGGCGCCCCCGACAACGGCATGATCGCGGCGGGCTACCTGGGCGCGTTGCTGCTGGCCGGCGCCTACCTCGCCGTGGGTGCGGCGGCGTCGGCGCTGACGCGCAACCAGGTCATCGCCTTCGTGCTGGGGGTGGCGGGCTGCTTCCTGTTCGCGGTGGCGGGCACCGGGGTGGTCAGCGCCTTCCTCTCGGCCAACCTGCCGATCCTGGCCGAGACGGCGCGCATCATGTCCCTGGCCGAGCGTTTCGACGGCTTCAGCCGCGGCGTGATCGCGGCGCGCGACCTGGTGTTCTTCGCCAGCTTCATCGGCTTCTGGCTGTTCCTGAACGCCCTCATCCTTGAGCACAGGAAGGCCGATTGATGCCGCGCGGACGCCTGCTGCATTCCATCCTGGCCGGGCTGGCTGCGCTGCTGCTGGCGGTGGGCGCGAACATGCTGGCCGAGCGCTGGCTGGGTTCGGCGCGCCTCGACGTGACCGAGCAGCGGCTGCACAGCCTCTCAGCCGGCACGCGCGAGGTGCTGGCCGGCGTCGAGGACCCCATCACGCTGCATTTCTACTTCTCGCGCCGGCTGGGCGCGGAACTGCCCGCCTTCGGCCTCTATGCCGGGCGGGTGCGCGACATGCTGCGCGAGTATGTCGCGGCCTCGGGCGGGCGGCTGCGGCTGGAGGTGTTCGACCCCGAGCCCTTCTCCGAGGCCGAGGACCGCGCGCTGGCCGCGGGGCTGCAGGGCGTGCCGCTGGACCAGGGCGGGGACCAGGTGTTCTTCGGCCTCGCGGCCCGCAACCTGCTGGACGAGGACCGCGTCATCCCCTTCTTCCCGCCCGAGCGCGAGGCCTTCCTGGAGGCCGATCTGACGCGCCTCGTGTTCGAGCTGTCGAGCCCCGCGCGCCCGGTGCTGGGCGTCATGTCGCCCCTGCCGCTGATGGGCGACCCGCGCGCGCTGATGATGCGCCAGCCGCGCCTCGCGCAGCCGGTGGTGGTGATGCGCCAGCTGCGCGAGACCTACCAGGTGCAGGAGGTGCCGACCGACGCCCAGGCGATCCCGCCGGAGGTGGGGCTGCTGCTGGTCGCGCATCCGCAGGGGCTGTCCGAGGCCACGCAATACGCCATCGACCAGTTCGTGATGCGCGGCGGCCGGCTGCTGCTGCTGCTGGACCCGCACAGCGAGACCCAGGCCACCCGCCCCGGGCCGGACGGGCGCGCGCCCACCGACACCGCCTCGCGGCTTGACCGGCTGCTGCATGCCTGGGGCGTGGAGGCGCCGGCCGATGAGGTGGTGCTGGACCAGCGCGGCGCCTGGCGGGTGCGCGCGCCCGGCCAGCAGCGCG
This sequence comes from Rubritepida sp., assembly GCA_007129145.1. Classification (GTDB taxonomy): domain Bacteria; phylum Pseudomonadota; class Alphaproteobacteria; order Acetobacterales; family Acetobacteraceae; genus Roseococcus. The sequence goes on along the minus strand of SKWC01000138.1, from coordinate 706 downwards.
TGCAGGCGGTGGACTACCTGGCCTGGTTCAACCTGCAGGGCGACAGCCTGGACCGCGCGGACATCGCCACCGCCCTGCTGCAGCAGGTGACGGTCGCCTCGGCCGGGCGGCTGCGGCCGCGCGCGGGGGCGCAGGTCGAGTTCACGCCGCTGCTGACATCCTCGGCGCAATCCATGCTGGTGGATGCGGCGCGGGTGCGGCAGGACCCGCAGCCGGTGCGGCTGCTGGCGGAATTCGCGGCCGATGACGCGCGCCATGTCATCGCCGCGCGGCTGCGCGGGCGGCTGGCCTCGGCCTTCCCCGACGGCCCGCCGCCCCTGCCCGAGGGCGTCGAGCGCGCCGCCGACCTGCCCGAGCACCGCGCCGCCAGCGATGGCGTGGCCAACCTCGTGGTGATCCATGACACCGACATCCTGGCCGACAGCTTCTGGGTGCAGGCGCAGGAGTTCTTCGGCCAGCAGGTGCTGCAGCCCTTCTCGGGCAATGGCGGCTTCGTGGTGAACATCGTGGACACGCTGGCGGGCAGCGACGCGCTGATCGGCCTGCGCTCACGCGGGGAGGTGGCGCGGCCCTTCGAGCGGGTGGAGGCGATCCGCCGCCGCGCCGAGGCCGAGTTCCGCCAGTCCGAGCAGGCGTTGCAGGAACGGCTGCAGGCCACCCAACGCCGCCTGACCGAGCTGCGCCAGGGCAGCGGCGCCGCCCCTGG
>SKWC01000182.1 GCA_007129145.1 Rubritepida sp. | reverse complement strand
GGCGCTGCGGCTGGGGCTCGATCTGTCCGCCCTGCGCGAGGTGCTGCTCTGGGCCTGCCCGCCGGGCGCCGATGCGCATGCCCTCTCCATGGCCGCGCGCGAGGCGGTGCCCGCATGATCCGGCTGCACATCGGCTGCGGGCCGAACATCCTCGATGGCTGGGTGAACATCGACAGCGTGGCACGTGCGCCCGGCGTGCGCACCGATGTGGACCCGCTGGCCATGCCCTTCCCCGATGGCGCGGTGGCCGAGATCCTGGCCGAGCACGTCTTCGAGCATTTCGCCTTCGCCGAGGAGGAGCGCCTGTGGCGCGAATGTGCCCGGGTGCTGCGGCCCGGCGGGCTGCTGACCATCGAGGTCCCGGACTTCGAATGGGTCTGCCAGCGCTTCCTGGCCGCCGAGGACCGCTTCCGCGCCTTCTACGTCACCGGCTCGGCCGATCACTACTTCGGCGCGGGCCGGGCGCTCGATCAGCGCTGGGGCATCCTGCAGACGATGTTCTTCGGCAACCAGAACGGCGCCGGGCAATTCCACAAATCCGCCTACACCCGGGGCAAGATCCGCGACATCGCGGCGATGCTGGGCTTCGCGGGCCTCGATCAGCACACCCTCTTCAACAAGGGCGGCCAGGCCATCCGCGCCGTCCTCACGCGTTAGGGCCGGACATCATGCGCATATTCGTCAGCGGCATCGCGGGCTTCCTCGGCAGCCACCTGGCCGAGCGCCTGCTGGGCATGGGGCACCAGGTGGTCGGCTGCGACACGCTGCTCGGCGGCGAGTTGTGGCACGTCCCGCCCGAGGCCGAGTTCTACCAGCTCGATTGCCGAGACTTCAACGCGATGCAGAAGATCTCGCGCGGGTGTGAGTTGGTCTATCACTGCGCCGCCACGGCCTATGAGGGGCTGTCGGTGTTCTCGCCGGCGCTGGTGATGGACAACATCCTCAGCGGCTCGGTCTCGCTGTTCTCGGCGGCCATCAGCAACCGCGCGCGGCGCATCGTCTTCTGCTCCTCCATGGCGCGCTACGGCGCGAATGAGGTGCCCTTCCGCGAGAGCCAGACGCCGCGGCCGCAGGACCCCTACGGCATCGCGAAGCTGGCCGCCGAGGACGCGCTGAAGAACCTGTGCACCGTGCATGGCTTGGAATGGTGCATCGCGGTGCCACACAACATCATCGGGCCGCGCCAGAAGTTCGACGACCCCTACCGCAACGTGGCCTCGATCATGGCCAATCTGATGCTGCAGGGCCGCCCGCCCATCATCTATGGCGATGGCGAGCAGAAGCGCTGCTTCTCCCACATCGAGGACTGCCTGGCCTGCCTGATGGCGATGGGGCTGAGCGACGTCGCGCTGGGCGAGACCATCAACATCGGTCCCGACGAGGAGTTCGTGACCATCAACCATCTGGCCGGGGTGCTGGCGCGGCTGACCAACTTCGACGGCACGCCCATCCATGTCCCCGCCCGCCCGCAGGAGGTGAAGCACGCCACCTGCTCGGCCGACAAGGCGCGACGGCTGCTCGGCTACCGCACCACGGTGGGGCTGGAGGAGGGCTTGGCCTCGGTCACCGACTTCATCCGCAAGGTCGGCCCGCGGAAGTTCCGCTACCACCTCGACATCGAGATCCTGAACGAGCGCACGCCGCGCACCTGGACCCAGCGCATGTTCTGAGGCCGGGCCGGCGCGGCGCAAGGCTTCGTTAAGTCACCGGCTCTTAAAGCGGTCAGTGACCGCAAAGAGCGGTCATTTCCGGACAGAGGAAAAAGACCAATGTCGCTGAATTCGGTGAATACCAACCTGGGCGCCATGGTGGCGCTGCAGTCCCTGAACCGCACCAACGAGGAGTTGGCGACCACCCAGAAGCGGATCTCCACCGGCCTGCGGGTGGCCGATGCGCGCGACGACGGCGCCGCCTTCGCCGTGGCCGAGCGCATCCGCGGTGACCTCAAGGCCACCCAGTCGGCCAATCAGCAGCTGGGCGGCGTGAAGGGGCTGCTCGACACCACGCGCACCGGTCTCGAGAACGTCTCCAGGACCTTGCAGGACGTGAAGGCCACGGTGGTGAAGTTGTCCGACTCCAACATCACCCCGGCGCAGCGCGAGCAGTACATGTCCGCGCTGAAGGAGCAGTTCTCCCAGATCGCGAACTTCATCACCGACACCACCTACAACGGCCAGAGCATGCTCGCCACCGCCGCCGCGGCGACGGCTGGGGGCACGACGCTGGGCGAGATCCGCACCGTCCGCAATGGCGAGGGCGCGACCTATTCCTTCGCCAAGATCGCGACGGCGGCCATCAACGGCGCCGCGGCGTTCACCGGGCTCACCGGCATCGGGTACAATGGTGCGACCATGCTGACCGGCGCCTCCCTGCAGGCGGCCCTCAGCAGTTTCTCCAATGCGCTGACCGGTGGCGGCGCGGTGAACCTCGCGATCAACAGCACGCTGACGGCGCTGAACAACCTCGGCAGCTACAGCCGTTACGTGGACAGCCAGATCAACTTCAACAAGGCGAAGATGGACGCCCAGGAGGCGGGCATGGGCGCCCTGATCGACGCGGATCTGGCCAAGGAATCGGCGCAGCTGCAGGCACTTCAGATCCGCCAGCAGCTGGGCGCGCAGTCGCTGGGCATCGCCAACCAGGCGCCCCAGGTGCTGCTCTCGCTGTTCCGCTGATGTCCTACCCGGAGGCTGGCAGGATGCCGCTTCCCCCTCTCCCGCCCGCTTTGGCGCCGGAGGCCGGTTGATGGGTGCCGCCCGTCCCGTCCGCGCGCCGTCCCGCCTTCCTCGCGCCCGCCGCCACCCTGCCGCCGCCGTCGCCGCTGCTGCCCTGGCCCGGGCTGGCCGGCCGCGCCGCGCCTGCCCGCAGAACCCCACCCAACCGTCGAAGGCCCTCCGCCATGTCCAGCCAGACCCCGGTCCCGCAGCCGCTTCACAACCCGGCCCTGGTGGGCGGCTATCGCCGGCAGCTCTCGCCCAAGCAGATGGAGGGCGAGGTCTTCGCCCGCGCCAGCCGCGCCCTGCGCGAGGCCACCGCGCAGGCTGAACCGCTGGCCCTGGCGCGCGCCATCGCCGACAACCGGCGCCTGTGGGACGCCGTGCTGACCTCGGTCATCGACCCGGCCAACCGCCTTTCGGTGCCGCTGCGCGCGCAGCTGGCGGGCGTGGCGCGCGCGGTTCTGCGCGAATGCGACGCCGAGGCGCCGGACGCCGCCTTCATCCTGGGCATCAACGAGCAGATCGGCGCCGCGCTGTGGAGCTGAGGGAGAACGCCATGATTCAGACCGTCGCGGCCGCCGATGCCGGCGCCCGCCTGCTCGCGCGC
>SKWC01000435.1 GCA_007129145.1 Rubritepida sp. | reverse complement strand
GCGGGGGGCGGCGCGGAAAGGCTTGACCCCGGCGGCCCAGGGCGTAGAACGACCCTCCATTCCCGGATCCGAGCGCGAAGAGTCAGATCATGGCCAAGGCCAACACCATCCTCATCAAGCTGATCAGCACGGCCGACACCGGCTATTTCTACGTCACCAAGAAGAACACCCGCACCGCAACCGGCAAGCTGGAGATGCGGAAGTACGACCCGGTGGCGCGCAAGCACGTCCTGTTCCGCGAAGGCAAGATCAAGTAGCAGACGCGCCGGGGCGTCGCTTCAGGCGGCGCCGCGCGGGGCGAAGTCGCTTGCCTCAGCCAGATGGCTGCGGTCACGCCCTTCCTCCTTGGCCCGGTACAGCGCGGCATCGGCGGCCTGCACCAGGCCCTCGATCATGCTATGCGGGCCGCCTACGGCCACGCCCACGCTGATCGTGGGGCGCAGCACAACCCCGTCCACTTCGACCGGGTGCGCGGCCACCGCGGCGCGAAGGCGCTCGGCCACGACGACGGCCTCGGCCGCCTGCGAATTCCCCAGCACGGCCATGAATTCCTCGCCGCCGTAGCGCGCCAGCACATCCACCGCGCGCAGCTGGTCGCGCATCCGCTCCGCCACCTCGCGCAGCGTCACATCCCCCACCTGGTGGCCATGGGTGTCGTTGATCGCCTTGAAGCGGTCGATGTCGATCAGCAGGACGGCGGCGGAATCGGTCCTGAGCAGGGTCTGGAGGTGCCGAAGCACATAGCGGCGGTTCCGCAGCCCGGTCAGCGAATCCGTCATTGCCATCTCCAGGGAACGGTCCAGATCGGCGCGCAGCTTCTCCTGGTAGCGCTTGCGGCGGATCTGGTTGCGCGCCCGCGCGCGCAACTCGTTCGGGTCGAGGGGGCGGAAGCAATGGTCGCTGGCGCCGAGGTCGAAGGCGCGCAGCACGGCGGCCTTCTGGGCCGTGTCCGCCAGCAGGATCACCGGCAGGTCCCGCGTGCTGGTCTGCGCCCGCAGCCGCGAGGCGAGGCGCAGTATCTCATCCCCGTCGGCGGGCAGCGCCAGGATCGCGAGGTCCATGTCGCCGGGCGCGAGCTGTGCGAAGGCGGCATCGGCCGAGCGCGCCACATAGACGATAAGCCCCTCCGCCAGCAGCGCCGCGCGGAGGGCCTCCGACTCCCCGGATTCGACGTCGAGGATCAGCGCCCGCGCGCCGCTGCCGCCCAGTTCGGGCGCGGCCGCGCCATCCATGCCGAGCTGGCGTGCCGTCTCGGCCCGGATCCGCCAGGCGTCCTGCACCTGCTTCATGCGCAGCAGCGCGCGCAGCCGGGCAAAGAGGGTCGCGGTGTCCACCGGTTTCGACAGGAAATCGTCGGCGCCAGCCTCAAGGCCCCGCACCCTCTCGGCGCTGTCGGTCAGGGCGGTGACCATGACAACCGGTATGTGCGCGGTCCGCGCGTCAGCCTTGAGCCTGCGGCATACCTCGAAGCCATCCATGCCCGGCATCATGACATCGAGAAGAATCACGTCGGGCAGTTGCGTTAAAGCCACGCGAAGCGCCTCCGGCCCACTGGAAGCCAGCATCACTTCGTAATATTCGGCCTGTAACTTCGCTTCCAGCAGGCGCAGGTTGGTCGCGATGTCATCCACCGCCAGGATGCGGGCGGTCATGCCGCATTCCCTTTCACCCGCAACGGGGCCGCCGCCTGCCCCGATCGCAACAGGAGCGTGACATGTCTGAGACTCCCGCCGGCCGGCCCGAAGGCGCGGCCAATGCCGGCCTCTTCTTCAAGCGCTGGCTGCGCAACCCGCTGCAGATGGGCTCGATCATCCCGTCCTCGCCGGCGCTGTGCCGGCGCATCGCCGCCGCCGTGGAGCGCCAGCCCGACGAATATGTCCTGGAACTGGGCGCGGGCACGGGCGTGATCTCGCGGGCGCTGCTTGCCGCCGGGGTTCCGCCGGAGAAGCTGGTGGTGGTCGAGATCGTGCCCGAGATGGCGGATTTCCTGCGCAAGGCGCTGCCCGGGGTGAATGTGATCTGCGGCGACGCCTTCGCGCTGAAGGAATCGCTGCCCGAGCACATGCACAACCGGATCGGCACCGCCATCTGTGGCATTCCGCTGGTGCTGCTGCCGCAGGACAAGCAGAAAGCCTTCGTTGATGCGGTGGAAAGCGTGGCCCCGGGCAAGGGTTTCCTGCTCTTCACCTACTGCATCACCTCGCCGCTGCCCTATGGCAAGCTCAGCCTGAATGCCCAGCGGCTGGCCTGGACGCCGCTCAACTTTCCGCCCGCCAGCGTGTGGCGCTATCAGCCGGAATCGGCGGCGCAAGCCACCTGACGGCGCCAAGGCCCCAGCCCTGCGGCCCGAACCCACGTCCCGATCCCGCATGCACCGCACCCTGCTCATATCTGGAGAATAGCACGCCTCTTCTGCAACCCTGAGTCAATCCTGCCGGCCCCGGGTTGGCCGAGAGGCTCCAATTTCAACCGCTGGTAAGGGTGCGATCCATGCCATCGGCGCCTCGCACCCGCGCGATCAGGCGCGGGTGCGGGCCACGCTTCACCGCCAGCGCCTCCTCGAGCCCCCGCTCCGACAGCGCCGCGCGCAGCGCATCGGCCTCCGGGTGTTCGGCTTCCAGCCCCAGGAGCCGCACATGGCTGTCGCGCAGGCGCCGCCCGGCCCTCTCGCCGCGCCACTCGATCAGCGCCGGGATCAGGTTGTCCATGTCCTGGCGCTGCGGCGGAATCGCCATGCGCCAGTGCAGCTCGCCGCGTTGCATCTCGCGGATCCCGCCGCCGCGGGGGCCGAGCCGCGCCATCACCGCATCCATGGCCGGGGTGCGCGCCACCCAGGTCAGCAGCCGCGGCTCCGATTCGAGCATGGTGCGCGTGGCCGGGTCATCGAGGTCGAACAGCCGCGGATGCGGCGGCTCCGGCTGGGACGGGTCAGGGGCGATGATCTCGAGATAGCAGTCCGGACCCATGCCCAGCAGCATGTTGTGCGTGCCCGCACCCTCATGCCGGCCGCCGGGCTGTGGCTTCACCCCCAGATGCGCCTCGATCCAGGCGGCGCCCTCCTCCAGGGTGCGGGCGCCGATGACGATGTGGTCTATCTCCGCCATGGGCTCAACGGGCCTGGAACTGGGTGGCGCCGAACATGTTCTCTTTCTCCTGGTCACTCATGGGGCCCTTGCGCTGGCGCTCGGCCAGCACGGCCACGCCGCGCTGCACGGCGGGGCGGGCCGCGATGGCATCATGCCAGCGGCGCAGATTCGGGAAATGCGCCAGATCAATGCCGCGCCGGTCGGGGTTGCGCACCCAGGGGAAGGTCGCGATGTCGGCGATG
>SKWC01000293.1 GCA_007129145.1 Rubritepida sp. | reverse complement strand
GGGGGACGGGGGTGGAGGCCGCGCGGGCAGGCGCGGCCATGCCCGCGCCCGGCCCGATGGTGGGGGACCGGACGGCGCGGCATCGCGTACCGCCCCGCGGGTGCGGGGCGGGCTGAAGGGGTTATGAAGATGTTCCGGGGTGGGGCGGGTCAGTCCGCGCCGTGGACGCAGCTATCCCGTTGATGCGCCCATTCTATCCGCGGATCGGGGGCGTGCAAGGAAAAAATACCTTGATCATGAAGATTTCTGTCCGTGGCCTCAGCGCGCGATAGGCACAGCCTCGCCCTGGAACTGCAGCCGCGCCAGCCGCGCATACAGCCCGCCCGCCCGCACCAGCGATTCATGGTCGCCGGTCGCCACCACGCGCCCCGCCTCCAGCACCACGATGCGGTCGGCGCGGCGCACCGTGGCCAGGCGGTGCGCCACCACCAGCGTGGTGCGCCCCTCGGCCAGCCGCGCGATCGCCTGCTGCACCGCCTGCTCGCTCTCCGCGTCCAGCGCGCTGGTGGCCTCGTCCAGCAGCAGCAGCGGCGGGTCGCGCAGGATGGCGCGCGCGATCGCGATGCGCTGGCGCTGCCCGCCCGAGAGCAATACGCCGCGTGGCCCCAGCCGGCTGGCATAGCCCTCGGGCAGGGCGGTTATGAACTCATGCGCCGCCGCCGCGCGGGCGGCCGCCTCGACCTCGGCGTCGCTCGCGGCGGGCCGGCCGTAGCGGATGTTCTCGGCCGCGCTCGTGCTGAAGATCACGGGGTCCTGCGAGACCAGCGCCATCCGTGCCCGCAATTCCCGGGGGTCCAGCGCGCGCAGATCCACCCCATCGAGGGTGATGCTGCCCGATTCGGGATCGTAGAAGCGCAGCAGCAACTGCAGCACCGTCGTCTTGCCCGCGCCCGAAGGCCCCACCAGCGCCACCGTCTCGCCCGGGGCGACATCCAGGCTGAAGCCATCCAGCGCGTGGCTGGCCGGCCGCGTCGGATAGCGGAACATCACCGCCTCGAAGGCCACGCGCGCTCCCTGGCCGGCGGTGCGCGGCGGCAGCGCGGCCGGTGCGGCGGGGGCCTGGACGAGCGGCGCGGTGTCTAGAACCTCCACCAGGCGGTCGGCGGCGGCCGCCGCGCGCTGCATCTCGCCCCAGAGTTCCGACAGCGTGCTGCCGGATGAGGCCAGCAGCACCGCATAGAAGACGAAGGCGGTCAGTTCGCCCCCCGTCATCCGCCCCGCGATCACATCCTGCCCGCCCACCCACAGGCTGAAGGTGATGGCCCCGAATCCCAGCAGGATGACGATCAGGATCAGCATGGCACGCGAGAGGATGCGGCGCAGCGCCGCCTGCACCGATCGCTCGACATCCGTGCCGAAGCGGCCGCGCTCCTCATCTTCCTGCGTGTAGGCCTGCACGGTGCGCAGGCTGTTCAGCGCCTCCTCGGCGCGGGCCGAGAGGTCCGCAACGCGCTCCTGCGCGATGCGCGACAACCCACGCTCGCGCCGGCCGAACAGCACCAGCGGGCCCACCACCAGCGGCAGTACCGCCACCACGATGGCCGCGAGCTTGGGGCTGCTCAGGATCAGCAGCACCAGCGCCCCGGTCGCGGTGAGCATGGTGCGCAGCCCCATCGAGATGGCCGAGCCGATCAGCGCCTGCAGGAGCGCGATGTCGGCGGTCATGCGGCTGAGGATGTCGCCGGTGCGCGCCGTCTCGACCGAGGCGGGCGAAAGCCGCAGCACATGGCCGAAGACGGCGGCGCGCAGATCGGCCGCCACCCGCTCGCCCAGCCAGGACACGAGGTAGAAGCGCAGCGCGGTCGCAAAGCCCAGCGCCGCGACCACCGTGAACATGAACAGTGCGGCCGCGTTCAGGCTCGTGGCGTCCTGGCTGGCGAAGCCCTCGTCGATCAGCCGGCGCAGCCCCTGGCCGATCAGCAGCACGAGGCCCGCGGCCAACAGCAGCGCCCCCATCGCGGCCAGGGCGCGCGGCCAGTGCGGGCGCAGGAAGGGCAGCAGCATGGCGAGCGCGCCGAGGCGGCGTGGGGTGGCGTTCATGGTCCCCATCCTGCCAGAAGCGCCACCGCGCCGCATGACCTGTCGCGGATCATGGACGCGCGCCATGCCGGATCGCTAGGCTTCGCAACCATGGACAAACTCCCCGCCAGCCAGCCCGCGCTGCGCCCCGCGCCGCACCGCCATCTCTGCACCGATTGCGGTGTCTCGCGCATGGAGGATTCCAAGGCTTGCGGCCGAGCCTGCCAGTTCATCGCCCCCGATTATCCGCGGCTGGAGGCGCAGGTGCACGGCCGCGCCCGCGATCCCGCCCGCCCGGATGAGCTGCATTTCGGCCCCTTCCGCCGCATGCTGCGCGCACGGATGCGCGAATCCCGCGCGGGCGCGCAATGGACCGGCATCACCACCCGCATCGCCGAGCGCCTGCTGGAGACCGGCGCCGTGGATGCCGTGCTGACCGTCGCCCCCGACGCCCAGGACCGCTGGAAGCCCGTGCCCGTGCTGGTGACCCGTGCCGAGGACATGGCGGCCTGCCGGGGCATGCGCATGGGCTATGCGCCGCTGCTCGCGCTGCTGGAGCCCGCGCGCGCCGCCGGGCACCGGCGCCTGGGCATCATCGGCATCCCCTGCCAGATCTATGCGCTTCGCGCCCTGGAGGCGGAGCTCGGCTTCGAGCGCCTGTATGTGATCGGCACGCCCTGCTCGGACAACACGACGACGGAAAACTTCCACCAGTTCCTGGCACTGCTCGACCAGCAACCGGATGACATCACCTATCTGGAGTTCCGCGCCGACTTCCATGTGGAGCTGCGCTACACGGATGGGCGCGTGCGCGAGATCCCCTTCCTCCAGCTTCCGATCTCCCAGCTCCCGCCCGATTTCTTCCCGATGACCTGCCGGACCTGCGTGGACTACACCAATGTGCTGGCCGATATCACGGTGGGCTACATGGGCGGGCAGGGGCGGCAATGGCTGATCATCCGCAACGAGCGCGGCGAGGAACTGCTGGGCCTGCTGGGCGATGAGGTCGAGGTCGGCGCGCCTGGCAGCGCGGGGCGCCGGGCAGGGCCGGTGAAGGGGCTGCTCGAGAACACGAAGCGCGCGGCGGGCGGGCTGCCGCTGCGCCGCATGCCCGACTGGGCGCGCCCCATCGTCAACTGGCTGATGCCGCGGATCGGCCCCCGCGGCCTCGAGTTCGCCCGCGCCCGGGTCGAGATGAAGGCGGTCGAAACCGTGCTGCATCTCGAACGCGCCGAACCCGCCCGCGCCCGCCACATGATCCCCGACCATGTCTGGGCGCTGGTCGAGCCCTATGGGCTGACGCGCCCCT
>SKWC01000077.1 GCA_007129145.1 Rubritepida sp. | reverse complement strand
CGCGCTTGCGGGTGGCGGCCTCGGCCAGGTCCTGATCGGTCACGGGGTCGAGGCCGTCCACCTCGATCCGCAAGATCGCGCCGCCGGTCAGTTTCTCGATGCCGGCGACGAGCTTCGCGTCATCGGCGGTGGCGATGCTGAAGGCGCGCCCCTCGCGACCGGCGCGGCCGGTGCGGCCGATGCGGTGGACATAGTCCTCGGAGTGGAAGGGCACGTCGAAGTTGAACACATGCGACAGCCCGCCGATGTCGAGGCCGCGCGCGGCCACGTCCGAGCAGACCAGCAGGCGGATCTCATTGGCCTTGAAGGCGTTCAGCGTGGCGAAGCGCTGCGACTGGTCCATGTCGCCATGCAGCGCACCGACCGAGAAGCCGTGCTTCTTCAGAGACTTGTAGAGGATGTCCACATCCACCTTGCGGTTGCAGAAGATCAGCGCGTTCTGCACCTCCTCGCTGCGGATCAGCCGACGCAGCGCCTCGCGCTTGTCGTGCGGCTGCACATAGACGAGGCCCGAGGTGATGGTGGTGGCCACCGTCGCGGGGCGGCTGACGGTGATTTCCTTGGGGTTGGAGAGGAATGCATCGGCCAGGCGACGGATTTCGGGCGCCATGGTGGCCGAGAAGAAGAGCGTCTGGCGCAGGCGGGGAATGATGGAGACGATCCGCTCGACATCGGGGATGAACCCCATGTCCAGCATGCGGTCCGCCTCGTCGATCACCAGCAGCTTGCAATCGGCCATCAGGATGCGGCCGCGATCGAACAGGTCGAGCAGCCGGCCCGGCGTGGCGATCAGCACGTCGACGCCCCGCTCCAGCACCTCGCGCTGGTCGGACATGCTCTCGCCGCCGATCAGCAGGGCGTGGGTCAGGTTCAGGTACTTGCCGTATTTTACGAACTGCTCGGCCACCTGCAGGGCGAGTTCGCGCGTAGGCTCGAGGATCAGGCTGCGCGGCATGCGGGCCTTGGCGCGGCTGCCGGCCAGGATGTCCATCATGGGCAGGGTGAAGCCCGCCGTCTTGCCGGTGCCGGTCTGCGCGCAGCCCAGCACGTCGCGGCCCATCAGCACGATGGGGATGGCCTGTTCCTGGATGGGGGTGGGATGCTGGTAGCCGGCCTCCAGCACCGCGCGCAGGATGGGGTCGGAAAGGCCGAGATCAGCGAAGGTGGTGCGCGGCGCCTCGGGCTCGGCCTCAGCGAGGGGGGCGTCAAGGAGAGGCGCATCAACGAGCGCTGCATCAGCCTCGGCCGCTTCGGGAGCGGCGGATGCGGCCGCGATGGGCGCTGGGGCATCGGCGGCTGCCGGTGCCTCGGCATCGGCCACTGCCTCTGCCTGGGCGGGCTGGGCTTCGCCCGGTTGTGGGGCTTCCTCCACCACCGGGGCGGCGGCTTCCAGGGGCAGCGCTTGCGCGGCGGGCGCCACGCCGTTTTCGCTGTTCATCTCCGTCTCGGCGCCCGTCTCGGGCGCGCGCGGGGTCGTCTCATTCAATGCTCTGGCATCCTGCGCCACTGATGCCGGGCGGCGCCCCATGGGCGCGCGGCTCGGCCCGGGCGGGATCCCGCCCTCTGCTGCAACGCACCGCATATGCGCCCGGAATGGCCGCGGCGCAACCGCAAAGCGGCGCATTGCGCGCCATGCCGCACGGATTTATGGCCCTGTGATGACCCAGCCCCTGCTGCTGCTGCCCGGATTGCTCTGCGACGCGAGGCTGTGGCGCGACGTCCTGCCAGCGCTGGAAGGCACCGCCGCGCCCCGCGTGGCCGATCTCACCCGCCATGACGGCCTGGCCGGCATGGCCGGCTCGGCGCTGGCCCTGATGGAGGATGTGCCGCGCTTTGCCCTCGCGGGGCTGTCCATGGGCGGCTATGTGGCGCTCGAGATCATGCGCCGCGCCCCGGCGCGGGTCAGCCACCTTGCGCTGCTCGACACCTCCGCGCGGCCCGACACGCCCGAGCAGACCAAGCGCCGCAAGGACCTGCTGGCGCTGAGCCTGCATGGCGAGTTCCGCGGGGTGACACCGCGGCTGCTGCCCATGCTGCTGCACCCGAGCCGCCTCGATTCGCCGCTGGCGGCGGAAGTGATGGAGATGGCCGCTCGCGTCGGCCCGCGCGCCTTCCTGCGCCAACAGACGGCGATCATGGCGCGGCCTGATTCGCGGGCCGACCTGCCGCGCATCGCCGTGCCGACGCTGGTGGCCTGCGGCGCCGATGATGCGCTGACCCCGCCCGCGCTGCATGAGGAGATGGCGGCGCTGATCCCCGGCGCGGTGCAGCGGCGATTCGCGCGCGCGGGGCACCTGCCGCCCATGGAGGTGCCGCAGGAGGTGGGCGCGGCGCTGGCGGAGTGGCTGCGGGGGGGCTGAGCTAAAGGCCGAGCGCGGTCAGGGAGATCGCCTCGACCAGCTCGCCCGCGGCGGCGGGCGGGGCGTGCGGCGCGCGGATCACCAGCACATCGGCACCGGCCAGCACGCGCAGCATGGAGCTGTCCTGGCGCGCGGCGGGCACGGCCTCGGCCACGCCATCGGGGGCGGGGCGCAGTTCCGCGCGCAAATAATCCTCGCGCGTGTCATTGGCGGGCAGGTCGGCGCCGAGGCGATGGCGCGTCACCGGCAGGGCGAAATCCCCCCTGCCCTGCAGCGCGGCCAGCAGCGGCAGCAGGAACAGCACGGCGCAGACGAAGGCCGAGACGGGGTTGCCCGGCAGGCCGAGCACCGCGCCGGCCGGCCCGCGGCCATGGAACAGCGGCTTGCCCGGCCGCATGGCGATCCGCCAGAAATCGAGGCTGTAGCCCGCCGCCTCCAGCGCATCGCGCACCAGATCGTGCTCGCCCACGCTGGCGCCGCCGGTGGTCAGCAGCAGGTCATGGCCGGCCGCGTCCCGGATCAGGCCGGTGATGGCCGCGCGGTCGTCGGGTGCCACGGGCAGGATCACCGCCTCGCCCCCCGCGGCGCGGATCAGCGCGGCAAGGGCGAAGCTGTTGGAACTGTAGATGGCGGCGTCGCGCGCGGGCTCGCCCGGCAGCATGATCTCGTCGCCGGTGGCGAGGATGGCCACGCGCGGGCGGCGGCGGACGGGCAGGAAGGGGTGGTTGCCGGCGGCGGCGAGGCCGATGTCGCGCGCGGTCAGGCGCCGCCCCGCGGGCAGCAGCACCTCGCCCTGGGCGAAATCAAGGCCGCGGCGGCGGATCCAGCGGCCGGGGGCGACGCTGTCGGTGGCGGTGACGCGGCCATCCTCGGCGCGGGCGTCCTCCTGCAGCAGGATGCCGTCCGCGCCTTCCGGGACATGGGCGCCGGTGAATATGCGCACCGCCTCGCCGGGTTGCAGGGCATGCGGCCAGGGCTTGCCGGCCGGG
>SKWC01000214.1 GCA_007129145.1 Rubritepida sp. | reverse complement strand
TCGCGCCACAGCGCGCGCAGCACGCCCTGCAGCATCGGCCACCAGCCGCGCGCCCCGGCGTCGCGGTGGCGCTCACGCAGCCGCACCAGCCGCGAGGCGCGGCCCATGATCATTTCATGCAGGAAGATCATGCCATTGGCGGTGGCGACATCCATCCGGCCGGGCTCGGCGCCGGCATAGGCGGTGGCCGCCTCCAGCGGATCATTCGGCAGGCCGAGGTCCTGGCACAGCTTGTTCAGCGTGCCGCCCGGCAGCGGTGCGAAGACCCGCGCCGTACCGCGCAGCCGCGCCGCCGCGTCGCGCAGCGTGCCGTCGCCGCCGGCCACGAAGATCACGCCCGCCGGACCGGCCAGCGCGGCCGCCCACTGCTCATCGAGCGAGGCCTCCGGCGCTGGCGGCGGGTCGAGCACGAAGCCCGCCCCGCCCAGCGTCTCGGCCAGCTGCGCCGCCGGCCCGGCCATGGACGACAGCCGGCCCGAGCGCGGGTTGACGATCAGCGCAGCCGGGCGGGCCATGCGGCCTCAGACCGGCTCGGCCATCGCGCGGGTGAAGGACTGCGCGAAGCGGACCGGGTCGCGGTCGGTCTGGGTGCGGCCCGGTTCGTTGTCGATGCGCGCGCCGATCACATGCGGCCCGTCGGTGGTCAGCGCGCGCTCGATCAGCGCGTCGAACTCGGCCTCATCCGCGGCCCAATGGCTGCTCGCGATGCCGCTTGCGCGCGCGATGGCCACCATGTCGGTGCCCGCCTGCACGGCCGGCGTCTGCTGACCGCCGGTGATCTGGTAGGTGCCGTTGTCCCAGATCACGATGGTCAGGTTGGCGGGCGCGCGGGCGGCGATGGTGGACAGGCAGCCCAGCTGCATCAGCAGCGACCCGTCGCCCTCCAGCGCCAGCACGCGCCGCTTCGGCTGCGCGATGGCCACACCCAGCGCGATGGGTGCCGCAAGGCCCATGCTGCCCAGCATGTAGAAGTTCTCGGGCCGCTGCCCCGCCGCCCAGAGGTCCCAGTTGGAGTTGCCGATGCCGCCCACCACCGCCTCGCGGTTGTGCAGCTTGGCCACGACCCGGCTCGTCAGCGCGGCGCGGTTCATGACCTGGGTGTTGGGGCGGGTCATTGCGGCCTCCCGGTCAGCAGCGGGTTCAGGATCAGGCAGGCCGGCCAGCGCGTGGCGAAGGCCTGGCGCAGCGTGCGCTCGGTGGTGAAATGCGTCTCGTCCAGCCGGGTGATGGTGTGGTGCTCGATCCCCATGCTGTCCAGGATCGGGCGCATGGTGCGGCAGACGATCGCCTGGCCCGGGTTGAACTCGCCCAGCGTGCCGCGCTCGCTCACCACCATGATGACCGGCAGGTGGAAGGCGCAGGCCAGCGAGGCCAGGGCGTTGGGCAGGGTGGCGAAGCCCGAGGTCTGCATCAGGCAGACCGCACGCATCCCGGACATCACGGCGCCGGAGGCGATGCCGATCGCCTCCTCCTCGCGCGCGCAGGGGAAGGCGGTGAAGAAGGGGTCGGCCTCGATCGCCTGGATCAAGGGGCGCAGCACATTGTCGGGCACATAGGGCACGAGGCGCACGTCATGCGCCTTGAAGGCCTCGATCATCTGGCCGGGCCAGGCTGGCGCGGCGGCGGTGGTCATCGGGCAGTTCCTCCTCGATCCTTGCGGCGCGGGAGGTTAGCCGAAGCGCCGCGGGGCCGGAACCTGAGCGCCGGGCAGGTCAGCCTTGCCCCATCAGGGGCGCATCCGCAGCGGCGAGGGCTCCGGCCGCAGCAGCGGCCGCGCCAGGCCGGCGAAGTCGCACAGCAGGCGGCGGGTGTCGCGCGGGTCCACGATCTCCTCCACCCAGAAGGCCTCGGCGGTGCGGAAGGGGCTGCGCAGCTTCTCCAGCCGCGCCTCGATCTCGGACAGCTTCGCCGCGGGATCCTCCGCCGCCGCCAGTTCCGCCGAATAGGCCGCCTCCACGCCCCCCTCCAGCGGCAATGAACCCCAGCGCGCCGACAGCCACGCATAGCGCAGCGAGAACCGCCCCGCGGGCTGGTGCGCCACCCCCGCCACCCCGAAGGCGTTGCGCATGATGATGGTGCAGAAGGGCACGGTGGTCTGGTTCAGCGCCGCCATGGCCCGCACGCCCAGGCGGATGGTCGCCGCGCGCTCGGCCTCCAGCCCCACCATGAAGCCGGGGCAGTCCATGAGATAGACGACCGGCAGGTGGAAGGTCTCGGCGGTGTCGAGGAAGCGGATGATCTTGGCACAGGCATCCGCCGTCCAGGACCCGCCCATGAAGAAGGGGTCGGAGGCCATGACGGCCACCGGCAGGCCATTGAGCCGCGCCAGCCCCGTGACGATGGGCTGGCCGAACCAGCGGCCCATCTCGAAGAAGCTGCCGCGGTCCACCACCGCCTCGATGATGGGGCGCACGCGGTAGGGGGCGCGGCCTTCGCGCGGGATGGCGTTGAACAGCCATTCCTCACGTCGGCGCGGGTCGTCCCGGCAGGGCTGCACGGGCGGCAGTTCATGCACCGAGGCCGGCAGGTAGGAGAGGAAGCGCCGCGCCGCCTGGAAGGCCTGCGCCTCGGTCTCGACCGCGTCATCCACCGCCCCGGCGCGCGTCTGGATCTCCCAGCCGCCGAGTTCCTGCTTGGACAGGTCCTGGCCCAGCCGCTTCACCACCGGCGGCCCCGCCACGAACACCGCCGAATGCGGCTTGGTCATCACGGAATAATGGCTGGCCACCAGCCGCGCCGCCCCCAGCCCCGCCACCGAGCCAAGCCCCAACCCCACCACCGGCACCACCGACAGGTTCTGCGTGGTGTGGTGGTACAGCCATGTCCCGCCCACCCCGCCGGGGAGGTTGGCGCGGCCCGTCGTCTCGATGGTCTTGACCGACCCGCCCCCGCCCGAGCCCTCGATGAGCCGAATGATGGGCAGGCGCAGGTCATGCGCCATGCGCTCGGCCATGATGGGCTTGTCGCGGATGGTGGCGTCCGCGCTGCCGCCGCGCACGGTGAAGTCGTCGCCCACCAGCACGACCGGGCGGCCGTCGAGCTTCGCGCGGCCCATGACGCAGTTGGACGGGACAAGGCGGGTGAGGTTGCCGGCCGCATCATACTCGCCGCGGCCGGCGATGGCGCCGACCTCATGGAAGCTGCCGGCATCGGCCAGGGCCTCGATGCGCTCACGCACCGTCAGCCGCCCGCCGGCATGCTGGCGCGCCACCTTGTCGGCACCGCCGAGTTCGCGCGCCTCGGCCTCGCGCCGGCGCAGCTCCTCCAGCTCGGGGCTCCAATCCGTCCCGCCAGGGGCCGCGCCGCCGGCGCCGGGGGTGTTGCCTGCCATGCGCTGTTCCTTGCCTTCGCC
>SKWC01000466.1 GCA_007129145.1 Rubritepida sp. | reverse complement strand
GGTGGCCTCGGCCACATAGGTGCCCGCGCCCTGGCGGCGGGCGATGAGCTTCTGCGCCTCCAGCGCCGCCAGCGCGCGGCGCAGCGTGCCCTGGCTCACGCCATATTCGGCAGCGAGAGCGGGTTCGGTGGGCAGGGCCGCGCCGGGTGCCCATTCGCCGGCCGCGATGCGCGCGCGCAGCGCGGCCTCGATGCGGGCGTAGAGCGGCGCGGCCCGCGGCCTCACCGCTTCAGGCTGGGTGCGGCCTGCCCGTCCAGCAGCACGTTCACGCAGGCGGGGCGGCCGCTGGCGAAGGCGCGCTCCAGCGCGGGGTGCAGCTCCTCGAAGCGGGTCACGAACTCGCCATGGCCGCCGAGTGCGGCCACCACCAGGTCATAGCGCGTGGCCTGGCCCAGGTCGCAGCCATGGGCGCGCTCGGGGCCGTAGTCGCGGCGCTGGATCTGGTATTCGGCGTTCCACACCCCGTCATTGCCCACGACGGCGACGAAGGGGAGGTTGTGGCGCACCGCGGTGTCGAACTCGGCCATGTGGAAGCCGAAGGTGCCATCGCCCATGCAGGCCACCACCTTGCCGTCCGGCCGGGCGGCGCGGGCGGCGGCGGCGAAGCAGTTGATGGCGCCGATCGCGCCGGCCACGCCATTGGTGATGCGCTCGCGCCCCTTCAGTATGGCCTGCATCCACTGCCCGACCTCGCCGCCGTCCAGCAGCAGGGTGGTGTCGGCGTCCAGGTGCTCCTGCAGCGCATAGCCCAGGGTGGCGGGGTGCACGGGGCCGCCGGGGCGGTTGCGGAACTCCTCCCAGGCGGCGGGGCGGTGCGCGATGGCCTCGCGCGTGAAGGCGCCCCAGGCGGCGTTGGGGTGCGGCGTGGCGAGCGCGGCCAGCGCCTCGGCCGCCGGCAGGGGCGCGGCCATCGCGACCAGCGCGAGGCGATCGCCCAGCAGGGTCTGCTCGCGCGCGATGATGCCCCCGTCGGGCTCGATGGCGATGAAGCGCGCGCCGGGCGCGGCCTTGCCGAACTGCAGCGTGAAGTCGAGCGGCTTGCCCAGCAGCACCACGAGATCGGCCTGGGCCAGCGGTTCGTTGATGGCGCCGAGCGAGGGGTCGTTCAGCCCGCGCGGGCTTTCCATCATGACGCTGGGCAGGCCGAGCGCGGCTTCCAGCGCGGCGCGCGCGCGGCTGCCGGCGGGGTTGTTCAGCGCCGAGCCCACCACGATCAGCGGCTTCCGCGCGGCCTGGATGGCGGCCAGCACGGCCTGCGCGCTTTCCGGCGCCAGCGGCATGGGCGGGGCCAGGAAGGCGGCCTCATCGGGCTGGGTTGGGGCGGCCTTGCCCTCCAGCACGTCGGTCGGCAGCGAGATGTGCACCGGCCCCGGCCGCCCGCCCCGGGCGATGGCGAAGCCGCGCGCCACATCGGCCGCCAGCGTGTCGGTGCGCTGCGCGAGCCAGGCGGCCTTGGTCACCGGCTCGGCCATCGCGACCTGCGGGGTTTCCTGGAAGGCGCCCATGCCGAGCTGGTGGGTCGGCGCATGGCCCGAGAGCAGCAGCACCGGCACCTCGCCCGCCAGCGCGGTGGGCAGGGCGGCGCAGGCGTTGGAATGGCCCTGCCCGCCGGTGACCAGCGCCACGCCGACCTCGCCGGTCAGCCGCGCCCAGGCCTCGGCCATGTGCACGGCGGCGGCCTCATGGCGGACATGGATGATGCTGATGTTGTCGCCGAAGGCGGCGTCATACACCTCCATGATGTGGTTGCCCGAGAGGCTGAAGACGCGCGTCACGCCGCCGCGCTTCAGCGCGCCCCACAGGATGTCTGCGCCGCGAAGCTCGTGCTGCATGAGGGGGTCCTCCCTGAACCGGATGGCCGGCAGCCTGCCCCGGTCTTGTAGAAGACTCAAGCCGGGGGCAGGATGCCGCGCATGGAAACGCTCAAGGCCCCAGAGACGCTGAAGGTGCGTGTATGGCGCGGCGACGCCGCCGGCGGGGAGTTCGCGGAATACGCGGTCCCCGCGCGCGAGAACCAGACCGTGCTGGATGTCGTGACCGAGATCCAGCGCGAGATCGAGCCCACACTGGCCTATCGCTTCGCCTGCCGGGTGGGCATGTGCGGCAGCTGCGCCATGGAGGTGAACGGCCGCGCCCGCTGGACCTGCCGCACCCATGTGCGCCGCGTGGCCCGGCCCGGCGAGGTGCTGGAATTGCGCCCGCTGGCGAACCTGCCCGTGATCCGCGACCTCGCCACCGACATGGCGCCCTTCTTCGACAAATGGGCGCGCGCGCGCGGGCAGTTCCAGCCGAAGGACGCGGGCGATGGCGCGGTGCCGGATGATTTCGCCGTGGTGCCCCCGGAATCGAAGGCGCGGCGCGAGGCCGACGCCGGCATCGAATGCATCGGCTGCGGCGTCTGCTACGCCTCCTGCGACATCGTGGCGTGGAACCCGGACTACCTGGGCCCGGCCGCGATGAACCGCGCCTGGACGCTGGTGAACGACGTGCGCGACGGCGCCCGCGGCGCGCGGCTGGAGGCGGTCAGCGGCGATGCCGGCTGCCATTCCTGCCATTCGACGCAATCCTGCACCCAGCATTGCCCGAAGAACCTCGACCCCTCCTCGGCCATCGCGGGGCTCAAGCGCAGCCTGTTCTGGGACAGCCTGTTGGGGCGGCGCGGATGAGCCGGGGTGCGGTGCATCTGTGGGCGGCGCAGCGCGTCACCGCGCTGTTCCTGGGTGTGGCGGTGGCGGTGCACCTCGTCACCATCATCATCGCGGTGCGCGGTGGCCTGAGCGCGGCGGAGATCCTGGGCCGCACCCAGGGGGCCACCGCCTGGTTCCTGTTCTACTGCGCCTTCGCCCTGGCGGCGGGGCTGCATGCCGCGATCGGGCTGCGGACCATCGCGGCCGAGTGGCTGGGCTGGCGCGGCCGGGGCTTCGACCTCGCCTGGCTCGGCATCGGGCTGCTGACCGGGCTGTTCGGCGTGCGTGCCGCCTGGGGGCTGTATGTCGCTTGACCCGCGGGGGCGCTCGCACCCCACCTATATCGCCTTCATCCTGCACCGCGTCTCGGGGCTGCTGCTGGCGCTGTTCCTGCCGCTGCATTTCTGGGCGCTGGGCCAGGCCATCCATGGCGAGGCCGCACTCGAAGGCTTTCTGCGCTGGGCCGACAACCCGCTGCTGAAGGCCGCCGAATGGGCGCTGGTGGTGCTGCTGGCGCTGCACCTGGCCGGGGGGCTGCGCGTGATGGCGCTGGAATTCCTGGGCTGGCGCGCGCGGCAGAAGGACATGGTGGCCGCGAGCCTCGGCCTCGCCTTCGCGGCGGGTGTGCTGTTCCTGCTCAATGTGGGCTGACATCCTCCTCATCTCGGCGGGCAGCCTGCTGGCCGCCTTCTGCGCCTCCATCGCGGGCTTCGCCTTCGTGCTGGTGGGGGCGGCGGTGCTGCTGCAGTTCCTCTCGCCCGCGCTGACCGCGCCCGTGCTGGTGATCGGCAGCCTGATCGTGCAGGGCATCGGCAGCATCGCGGTGCGGCGGGACATTCCCTGGCCGCGGCTGTGGCTCTATGTCGGCACCGCCACGCTGGGCGTGCCGCTGGGGCTGCTGGTGCTGGCGCGCGGGCCGGCGTCCTGGATCGTGGCCGGGGTGGGCGTGCTGCTGGTGCTCTATTCCGGCTACACCCTGGCGCGCATCGCGCTGCGCATGGCCCCGCCGAAGTTGAATTCGGGGCGCGGGCGCGATGCGGCGGTGGGCTTCGTCTCGGGCATATTGGGCGGGATCGGCGGCTATGTCGGCGCGCTGCCCGGCATGTGGGCCGACGCGCAGGGCCTCGGCCCGCGCGAAACGCGTGGACTCATGCAGCCCTTCATCGCCATCATGCAGGCCATCACGGTGGTGGGCCTCGCCTTCGGCGGCTTCTTCACGCAGCAGGCGCTGATCCTCACCGCCTCGGCCGTGCCGGCGCTGCTGCTGGGCACATGGGCGGGGCTGCGCGCCGGCGCGCGGCTGCCCGCGCAGGGCTTCCGCCTGGTGCTGCTGTCGCTGCTGCTGTTCTCCGGCCTGTCGCTGCTGCTCTGAAAGGGAACGCCATGTCCGTCATCGCCCCGCCCGGCACGCTGCGCGTCACCCCCGACGCGATCGAGGAAGCGGCCAAGCTCCTCTACATCCGTGCGCTCAAGATCCTGCCCGACGACATCAAGCAGGGCTTCCACCGGCTGGACGCGACCGAGACGGATGGCCTCGCCAAATCCGTGCTGGCGACGATGATCGAGAACATCGCGGTGGCCGAGCGCACCGAGAACCTGCTGTGCCAGGACACCGGCATCCCGATCTTCAACGTCGAGATCGGCCGCGACGTCGAGGTGGACGGCTGGGCGCTGAAGCAGGCCATCGCGCGGGGAACCGAGCGTGCGACGCGCGAGCACCCGCTGCGCAGCTCCGTGGTGCACCCGATCACGCGGATGAACGCGCACACCTCCTGCGGGGCGCATGTGCCGGTCATCAACATTGATTTCGTCGAAACCCCGCGCCGGCTGCGCCTGACCATGATCCCCAAGGGCAGCGGCAGCGAGAATGGCAGCTTCCTGCAGATGCTGATCCCGGCCGATGGCATCGCGGGGGTGAAGCGCTTCGTGGTGGATGCGGCGATCAAGGCCGGCGGGAAGGTCTGCCCGCCCACCATCCTGGGCGTGGGCGTGGGCGGCACCTCGGACCTGTGCATGCATCTGGCCAAGGTGGCCGCCACCCGCCCGCTCGGCACGGTCTGCGAGGACCCGGAGGGCGCGAAGCTGGAGGTGGAGCTGTCGGAGGCGGTGAACAGCCTCGGCATCGGCCCGCAGGGGCTGGGCGGGGATTCCACCGCCTTCGCCGTGCATGTGGAAGTGGCGGCGACGCACATCACCATGAACCCCGTGGCGGTGAATGTGCAGTGCCACAGCGCCCGCCGCGCGAGTGCCACCTTCACGCCCGAGGGCGTGGAGGTGGGGTTCTGACATGGCCCACCACATCCTCCACATGCCCTGCACCGAGGCCGACATCCGCAAGCTGCGGGTGGGCGACACGGTGACGCTGCAGGACACGCTGTTCGGCATCCGCGACGCCACCCAGATCCACATGTTCGACCGCGGCCGCCGCACCCGCTTCGACCTGAACGGGCATGCGGTGATCCATACCGCGCCAAACGTCCGCAAGGTGGACCCATCCGGCACCAACCAGGCGGGCTATGAGGCCGTCTGCATCGGCACCACCACCAGTGACCGCATGGAACGCTTCACCCGCCCGCTGATGGAGCGCGAGGGTGTGCGCATCATCATCGGCAAGGGCGGCCTGCGCGAGGACAGCGCCCGCGCCTTCCAGGAACTCGGCGGCTGCTACCTGGCCGTGATCGGCGGCGCGGCGGCGCTGGAGACCACCTGGATCACGGCCATCAAGGACGTGGACATGGACGACCTCAACCCCGAGAGCCTCTGGCGCTTCGCCATCCGCGACTTCGGCCCGCTGATCGTGGGCATGGATGCGCATGGCGGCAGCCTCTACCGCGACGTGCAGTCCAGCGTGGAAGCGCGGCGTGCGGCGGTGCTGGCGAAGCTGGGGGCGGGGTGATGGAACGCCTCAGCACCGACATCCTGATCCTCGGCTCCGGCGGCGCCGGGCTGCTGGCGGCACTCCACGCCAAATCCGCCAACCCGGACCTCCAGGTCACGGTCGCGGTGAAGGGCCTGCTCGGCAAATCCGGCTGCACCCGCATGGTGCAGGGCGGCTACAACGTGGCCCTCGCCGCGGGCGACTCAGCCGAGCGCCACTTCATGGACACGCTCGACGGCGGGAAGTGGCTGAACGACCAGGACCTCGCCTGGACCCTGGTGACGGTGGCGCAGCGCCGCATCCGCGAGTTGGAGAACCGCTGGGGCTGCTTCTTCGACCGCAACCCGGACGGCACCATCCACCAGAAGGCCTTCGCCGGGCAGACCTTCGACCGCACCGTCCACAAGGGCGACCTCACCGGCATCGAGATCATCAACCGTCTGGCCGAGCAGGTCTGGGCGCGGGGCATCGAGCGGCTGGAGGAGCACCGCGCGCTCGCCCTCATCCCCAGCGCGGATGGGTCGCGCCTCGCGGGCGTGCTGATGCTGGACATCCGCCGCGGCGGGTTCGTCTTCGTCCAGGCCAAGGCGGTGCTGCTGGGCACGGGCGGCGGCCCGACCATGTACAAGTACCACACGCCGTCCGGCGACAAATCCTGCGACGGCATGGCGATGGCGCTGCGCGCGGGCCTGCCCCTGCGCGACATGGAGATGGTGCAGTTCCACCCCACCGGCGTGCTGGCGGGCCCTGGCACGCGCATGACCGGCACCATCATCGAGGAGGGGCTGCGCGGTGCCGGCGGCTATCTGCTGGACGGCAACGGCCAGCGCTTCATGCACAACTACGACCCGCGGGGCGAGCGCGCGACGCGCGACATCGTCTCGCGCTCCATGGAGCGCGAGATCCAGGCGGGCCGGGTGAACGAGGCCGGCGGGCTGTGGCTGGAGATGAAGCACCTCGGCCCCGACAAGGTGGCCAGGATGTTCAAGGGCATGGTCGAGCGCTGCGCCGACATGGGCTTCGACCTGGCCGGCGACCGCGTGCCGGTGGTGCCCACCGCGCATTACATGATGGGCGGCCTCGTGTTCCGCCCCGACGGCGGCACGGATCTGCCCGGCCTGTTCGCCGCCGGCGAGGACACGGGCGGCGTGCATGGCGCGAACCGCCTGGGCGGCAATGGCGTGGCCAATTCCACCGTCTTCGGCGGCATCGCGGGCGATGCCATGGCGGCCTGGGTCCCGCGCGAGGGCGAGATCGCCCCGCCCGATGCCGCCGCGCTGGACGCCGCCATCGCCGCGGCCGAGGCCCCCTTCGCCCGCAAGCCCGCCCCGCTGGGGTCCATCCGCGACCGGCTTGCGCATCTCATGTGGGACAAGGCCGGCATCCTGCGCGACGCGGCGGGGCTGGCCGAGGCCGAAGCCGGCCTTGATGCGCTGCGGGCCGAACTCCACGCCACCGGTGTCGCGGATGGGGCGCGCGGCTTCAACCTCTCCTGGGCGGATTGGCTGAACCTGGACAGCCTGATCCTGGTCAGCCGCGCCATCACCGCCGCCGCCGCCGCGCGCGAGGAAAGCCGCGGCGCCCATTGGCGCGAGGATTTCCCGCATACCCGCGCCGACGCGGAGGGGCTCGCTTTCACCGTCGCGACGCTGGAGGGCGGCGCGCTGCGCCTGTCCTGGCGCGATGTCGCCTTCAGCCGCCTCCGGCCGGGCGAAAGCCTGCTGGCCGCGGCCGCGGAGTGAGCCCCCCATGACCACGCCCCTCGAAGCCATCCGCGCCTGGCAGGATGAGTTCACCGCCATCCGCCGGGACATCCACGCCCACCCCGAGCTCGGCCTGGATGTGCCGCGCACCGCCGCCCTGGTGGCCGAGCGCCTGCGCGGCTGGGGGATCGAGGTGCATGAGGGGGTGGGCGGGCATGGCGTGGTCGGCGTGATCCGCGCGGGCAACGGTCCGGCCATCGGGCTGCGCGCCGATATGGACGCGCTGCCGCTGCATGAGGCGAATGAGGTTGCCCACGCCAGCACCATCCCCGGCCGGATGCACGCCTGCGGCCATGACGGCCACACCGCGATGCTGCTGGGGGCGGCGAAATACCTGGCCACCACGCGGCGCTTCAGCGGCACCGTGAACCTGATCTTCCAGCCCGGCGAGGAGGGCGCGGGCGGCGCGCTGGCCATGCTGGAGGACGGGCTGTTCCAGCGCTTCCCCTGCGCCGCCGTCTTCGGCATCCACAACCGCCCGGGCCTGCCGGTGGGCGAATACGGCATCCGCCCGGGTGCCATGATGGCCGGCGTCGCCTTCTTCGACATCCGCGTGCAGGGCCGTGGCGGGCATGGCGCGCGGCCGGAATCCGCGCTCGATCCCGTGGTGATGGGGGCGGCCATCGTGCAGGCGCTGCAGACGGTGGTGGCGCGCAACATCCCCTCGGCCGAGCGCGCGGTGCTGAGCGTGACGCGCTTCGACGCGGGCCAAGCCTACAACGTCATCCCCGACGAGGTGCGCCTGGGCGGCACGGTGCGCGCCTTCAGCGGCGCCACCATGCGCGCCATCGAGGACCGCATGCGCGCCATCGCCGAGGGGGTGGCCGCGGGCATGGGCGGCGGCGCGACCCTCGATTTCCGCGAGATCACGACGCCGCTGCTGAACGATGCGATGGAGACGGTGGCCTTCGCCGATGCCGCGGCCGGCCTGGCCGGCGAGGGCGCGGTGCGCCGCGACTTCCCCGCCGTGATGGGCGGCGAGGATTTCGCCTACATGCTGGAACGCTGCCCGGGCGCCTATATCGTGACCGGCAATGGCGCGGGTGCGGAGGTCCACAACCCGCATTTCGACTTCAACGACGCCGCCATCCCCTATGGCGCGGGGGTCCTGGCGGCGGTGGTGGAGCGCAAGCTGGCGTCCCTGTAGCCCTCAGCCGGGCGCGCCGAAGCCATTCACCAACTCGTGGATCTGGGCCGGATCGCTCTGTTCCATCACGCGCCGCGCGAGGCGCGCGCAATCATCGATGTCGAGGCCGCGCAACGCCTGCTTCACCCGAGGGATGGCGCTGGCGTTTATGGACAGTGAACGCAGTCCGAGCCCGAGCAGCAGCGGCACAAAGGCCGGGTTGCCGGCCATCTCGCCGCAGACCGAGACGGGCATGCGCAGCCTCAGCGCCGCCTCGATGGCGAATTGCATCAGCCGCAGCACGGCGGGGTGCAGCGGGTCATAGAGATGCGCCACATCCGTCTCGCTGCGGTCCACCGCCAGCGTGTACATGGCCAGGTCATTGGTGCCGATGGCGAAGAAATCCGCCTCCAGCGCGATGGCATCGGCGGCCAGCGCCGCACCCGGAGTCTCGATCATCGCGCCCAGCGGCGGCAGCTTGTCGGGCAGGGTCTCGCCGCGCCGGCGCAAACGCCGCGCCACCTTCTCGTAGATGTCGCGCGCCTGGGCGACCTCGGCGGGCACCGTCACCATGGGCAGCAGGATGCGCACGTCGCCGGCATGGGCGACGCGCAGGATGGCGGCGAATTGCGTCTCCAGCAGCTCGGTGCGCTTCAGCAGCAGCCGGATGCCGCGCAGGCCCAGGGCGGGGTTGGGGCCGGGCGCCAGCGGCACGGCCTCGCCCAGCGCCTCCATGTCCTTCTCGCCGCCCCAGTCCAGCACGCGGATGGTGACCGGATGCTCGCCCATCGTCTCGATGATCGCGCGATAGGCCTCGACCTGGGTTTCCTCGTCCGGCAGCTCCTGGCGGTTCATGAACAGGAACTCAGTGCGCAGTAGGCCGATGCCCTGCGCCCCCGCCTGCTCCAGCACGGGCAGCTCGGCCGGGATTTCCAGATTCGCCTGCAGCTCCACCAACTCGCCGTCGGTGGTCTGGGCGGGCAGGCGGCGCAGCTTGTTCAGCCGGGTGCGCTCGCGCGCCTGGGCGGCCAGGCCATCGCGCGCGGCGGCGATGGTCTCGGCCGAGGGGAAGAGGGTGATGCTGCCCGCGGTCCCGTCCACCACCGCCTGGTCGCCGCGCGCGGCCGCACCGGTCAGGCCATGGCAGCCCATCACGGCGGGGATGCCCAGCGCGCGCAGCAGGATGGCGGTGTGGCCGTCGGCCCCGCCCTCCTCGGTGCAGACGGCGGCGACGCGTCCCGGCTCCAGCGTGGCGGCATCGGCCGGGGTCAGCGTCTCGGCCACCAGTATGGCGCCCTGGGGCACGTTGCGCAGGCTGCGGAAGGGGGTGGCGGTCAGGTTGCGCACCAGCCTGCGCGCGATCTCGCGCACCTCGGCCGCGCGGCGCGCCAGCCCGGCCTTGTCGTCGCCCTTCACCGCCATGATGGCGGCGGCGATGGCCTCCGCTTCCTCCTGCACGGCGGTCTCGGCGGCAAGCATCTCCTCGCCGATGCGCTTGCGCGCCCCGCGCAGCAGCCGCGAATTGCCCAGCATCTGGGCATAGGCGTCCAGCAGCGGGCCGAGTTCCTC
This sequence comes from Rubritepida sp., assembly GCA_007129145.1. Classification (GTDB taxonomy): domain Bacteria; phylum Pseudomonadota; class Alphaproteobacteria; order Acetobacterales; family Acetobacteraceae; genus Roseococcus. The sequence goes on along the minus strand of SKWC01000466.1, from coordinate 2,372 downwards.
CTCCGCTTCCTCGGGCAGGGCGCCGAGACGGGCGCGCAGCTTGGCGACCTGGCGGCGGGACAGCAGCACGGCGTCCTGCAGGCGGGCGCGCTCGGCCTCCACCTCCTCGGCAGCGATGGCGCGGTGCGCGATCTCCACCACCTCCTCGGAGGTGTCATAGACTTGGCCGATGGCGAAGCCTCCCGAGACACCGAGGCCGCCCAGGCGGACCTCCTCGGGCGGCTTGGGCGGCGGGTTCTCGGCCGTGCCGGCCTCAGTCTTCGCGGCCTCAGTCTTCATGGAAGCCGGCCTCGACGAGGCCCGCCACCGCATCCAGCGCCTCGCGCGCGTCCCAACCCTCGGCCTCGATGGTGATTTCGCTGCCCTGGCCGGCGCCCAGCATCATCAGCCCCATGATGGAGCAAGCGGGCACCGATTGCCCGGCGCGCGCGATGGTGAGGCAGGCGGAGAAACGCTCGGCCAGCGCGACCAGCTTCGCGGCGGCGCGCGCATGCAGGCCGCGGCTGTTCGGGATGGTCAGGGTGCGGCGCAGCACCATGCCATCGCCGCCGCCCTGCGGGCATTCCGGCTCGGGCGGAGGCTGGGCGGCGGAAGCAAGATAGGGCGCGCCCGGCTCATCGGATGGCCATTCATTCATGCCCCGTTGGTCCTTCCATTGGCGCGAATATGGGCGGGGTCGGTCACGCCCACCAGATCGGCCTGGCTGGCGATGTATTTCCGCCCTGCGCTGGTCGCGTGCTGCACCGCATCGGGCAGGCGCTCGCTGCCGCGCACCTTGGCCAGCTTGACCAGCAGCGGCAGGTTGACGCCGGCGATGACCTCCACCGTCTCGCGGTCGGCCAGGGAGAGGGCGAGGTTGGATGGGGTGCCGCCGGCGATGTCGGTCAGCAGCACCACGCCATCGCCCTGATCCACCTCGGCCATGCGGGCGCGGATGTCGGCGCGGCGGCCCTCCATGTCGTCATCGGGGCCGATGCAGACCGTGGCCACCGCGGGCTGCGGCCCCACGACATGCTCCATCGCATGGCGCAGTTCGAGCGCGAGGCGGCCATGGGTGACAAGGACGAGCCCGATCATCGGCGGGCTGTGGTGGAGGCGGCCATGGGGCTCTGGACTGTCATCGGTTCGGGGCGGCGCGCTTCGTGCTGCGGCCCAGGGGAGGGTGGCGCGTCCGGCGCATCCACCATGAGGCTTTTAGCATGATCCCCTCCCAATTCGCGATGCGCCAGATGCACGGGCCAGCCCTGCGCAGCGAGATGTGCTGCCAGGAGCTCGGCCGTCATGACCGACCGATGCCGCCCGCCCGTGCAGCCGAGCGCGATGGTGAGGTATTTCTTGCCCTCGGCCACGAAGCGCGGCAGCAGCGGATCGAGCATGCCCGTCAGGCTCGCCCAGAAGGGGGCGAAGCCGGGATCGGCCTGGATGTGGCCGGCCACCGCGGCGTCGCGCCCCGTCAGCGGCCGCAGTGCCGGATCGTAATGTGGGTTGTGCAGGAAGCGCAGGTCGAAGACCAGATCGGCCTCGGAGGGCAGGCCGCGCGGGAAGGCGAAGGACTGCACCAGCACATTCATCCCCGGCATGCCCGCGACCGCGAAGCGCGCCTCGATCATGCGGCGCAGCGCGGGCAGGGGCAGGGTGGAGGTGTCCACCACCAGATCGGCCGCCTCGCGCAGGGGGGCGAGTTCGGCCGCCTCGCGCGCGATGCCGTCCTGCACCCGCGTCCCGAGCGGGCCGCCGGGCGCCATCGGGTGACGGCGGCGCGTCTCGGTGTAGCGGCGCAGCAGCACCGCCGCTTCGGCGGTCGCGAAGACGAGGCTGAGGTTCAGCCCGGGCGCCGCGCGCAGCCCCGTCAGGATCTCCAGCGCGCGCAGCGCGTCGAAGCCGCGGCTGCGCACATCCACCCCCACCGCGAGCGGCAGCCGCCCCTCATGCACCAGCGCCGGCAGCAGGCCGAGCGGCGGATTGTCCACCGTCTCATAGCCGAGGTCCTCCAGCACCTTCAGGATCGAGGCCTTGCCCGCGCCCGAAAGGCCGGTGACCAGGATGACGCGGCGCGGTTGCGGGGCTTCGTCGGGCGTCATGCCGCGAAGGCCCCGGCATCGAGGCTGAGGCGGCCATCCAGCACCGCCACGGCCTGGATCAGCACATCCGGCGCCGAGGTCGCCCGGCCATCGATACGGATCAGCGGCAATTCGATGCCCAGCGCCGACCATGCGGCGGGGCGCGGCAGGCGAGGCACATCGGCCGGCGGGACCAGTTCCACGGCGAGGGCCAGCGACGCTTCCCGCCAGGGCAGGCCGGCCAGCAGGCCAAGGCCGCGCACCTCCATCCGCCCGGCCAGCGCCGCGGGCGGCGCGGCGCGCAGACTGTCG
>SKWC01000357.1 GCA_007129145.1 Rubritepida sp. | reverse complement strand
GTCTGCGCCTGCAGCTGCTGGGCGCGGGCGAGGGTGGCGCGCTGCTGCTCGGTCGGCGCCTGCGGGTTCAGTTGGCTGGTGAAGGGCAGGAAGATCTGGCGCAGCGACAGCAGGGTGGTGACGCGGCCGGGTGCGCCCACCTCGCGCCGGGCGCGCAGTGTGACGATCTGGAAGCCGCCGGCCACGCGCACCGGGTTGGAGATGGCGCCGGGCGGCATCTGCTGCACGATGTCGCCCACCTCGGGGTCCAGCTGCTCGGGCGTGACCCAGCCGAGGTCGCCGCCCTGCAGCGCCGACTGCGCCTGGCTGAACTGGGTGGCCACCGCGGCGAAGGGCGTGCCGCGGCGCAGCTGGTCGATCACGCCCTCGACGAAGCGGCGGGTGTCGGCCTCGACCTCCGGGGTCTCGACGGGGATGAAGATCTCCGCGACCAGGAATTCGGGGGTGCCGCGGCGGGCCTCGCGCTGCGCGAGCAGGTCATCCACATCGGCCTGGGAGACCTCCGCCAGCGGGCCTAGCTGGTCGCCCAGCACGCGGCCCCAGCCGATCTGGGTGCGGATCTGGTCATACAGCACGCGCGGCTGCACCCCGGCGCGGCGCAGCTGCGCGACCAGCGCGCCCGAGGGCAGGTTGTTGCGCGACTCGATGCCGGTCACGGCCTCCAGGATCTCCTGGTCGGTGACGGGGATGCCGCGGCGCTGCACCTCCTGCATGCGCAGGCGCTCATCCACCAGCAGGCGCATCATCTGCGCCTCCAGCCGCTGCATCGCCTCGCCCGAGAGGGCGGTGCCGAAGTTCAGCGCGAAGAGCCGCGCGCGCGAGGTGACCTCGCGCTGGGTGATCACGTCGCCGTTCACCACGGCGAGGATGCGGTTCTCATTGGCCAGGACCGGGCCCTGCTGGGCGGCGGCGGGTCCCGGCTGGCCCAGCGCGGGGGCGAGCAGGGCGGCGAGGATGAGGAGGGTGTGGAGCAGTCGCGGCATGATGTGCTCCTTCTAAGGGGTGGACCGGCCGAAGGGCAGCCCCATGGGGCCGGTCGCGTTGGATGATCCGCGGCGGGGGGGCCTCACAGGGCGCGCAGCGAAAGGTCGCCCACCGTCTTGAAGGCGATGCGGAACAGCAGGGTGGTGCCGCCGCGCAGCGCGTTGTCGGTCAGCGGGTCGAAGCCGATGCTGCGCTCGAAGCGGGCCTCGAAGATGAAGCATTCATCCTCGTAGCCGGCGGCGCCCACGATGGCGGCGGGGCGTTCGCGGCGCAAGTCGTAGCGCAGCGTGGCATTGGCCCGCCACACGCCGCCCCGGCCGTCGCGCCATTCCCCGCCGATGCCCAGCCCCACCTCGCTGCGCCCCGGGTCATTCACCAGGAAGGGCACCGGCTGGGTGTGCAGGTAGCTCGCGGTCAGCACCACATTGCTGAACGGCCCCACATCGCCCACTGCGGCCGCCGCAACGGCGTCGCTGGCGCGGTGCCGGCCGCGGCCGTCCCAACGGGTGCGGCCCATGATCTCGAACCAGGGCACGGGGGCGAAGCTTGCGCGCCCCACCCAGTCCGACCAGCGGCGATCGAGGCCCGTGCCGGGCGGGAACAGCGCTTCCTCGCTGAAGCGGTAGGAGCGGCCGACCAGGCCCTCGACCCGCCCGCCATTGGGGAACAGCCAGGTGCCGCGGATCGCCGCATCCACCCGCGTGCCGCCCTCGAAGCGGTCGCGTCCGGTGAAGCGGTCGAGGGCGAAGAGGTTGGCGTCGGTGAAGTCGAAGTCGATGCTGTCCTCATTGGGGGTGAGGCGCTGCCGGCCGGTGCCCGGGCCGGTGACGATCTGCACGCGCGGCTCCAGAAGCTGCTGGCCCCAGATGCCCACGGGCCGCACCAGCGGCATGCGCCAGTCCAGCGCGACGCGCAGGTTGGCATCGCCCTCGGTGCCGCCGGCGCGGGGCAGGAAGTTCGGCGCGCGGTCCTGGCCCTGCAGCCAGAAGCCGCGCATGTCGGCCTGGGTGCGGATGGTCCAGATGTCGCCAAGCGCGCCGCGGATCGGCCTTTCCCAGGCGGCGCGGGCGGTCAGGCGCTGGCTGGCCGCGCCATTGGACCGCGTGAGGCCGAGCAGCCCCGCGTCCATCGTGAGGAAACCGCCCAGCACGGGCATGCGCGGGGCGTATTCATAGATGGCGAAGGGGGCGACGATCGGGATTTCGCTGTTGCGGTCGGTGCCGCGCAGACCCTGGTAGGCCCGCGCGTCCAGCCGCGCATAGTGCTCGGTGCCCCAGAAGCCCTCGGCGAAGGCCTGGCTGGCCAGCACGCGCCGCACCTCCAGGCGATAGACGCGCAGATAGGCCTCGCTGGAGGCCCGGTTCAGGTCGAAGCCGACGCGCCAGTTCTCATCCACGTGGAAGCGGCCGCGGGCGGCGATGTGCCCGCCGATGCGCTCGTCCTCGGATTGGCCGAACAGGCCCAGCCGGTCGAGAGTGCTGCGCGGTAGGTAGGCCACCGACCCGTCGATGTCGAGTTCGCCGGAGTTGAAGCGCCGGCGGTAGGTGAGGCCGAGGCTGGGCAACACGCGGCTGCCCTGGGTGATCGTGGCCGTCAGGTCCTGGTGGTCGTCGATCGCCCAGAAATAGGGGATGCGCACGAAGGGGCCGAGGAAGCGGGTGAAGCCGACCTCGGGCGTGAGGAAGCCCGAGGCGCGCGGCGCGCTCGGGTCGGGGTGCGACATGAAGGGCGTGTAGAGCACCGGCACCCCCGCCACCTCGAGCCGCGCGTCGCGGTAGAAGATCCGCTGGCTGCGCGTGTCCTGGGTGGCGAGGCGCGCGCGCACCTGCCACAGCGGCGGGCGGGTGGGGTCCTCGGGGCAGAGGTTGCAGCTGGAATAGACGACCTGCGCGAGGTCGGTGACCTCGCCGCCGGTGCGCCGTGCCCCGCGCGCGGCCATGCGGGCGTTCTGCGGCAGCCGGGCCTGGATCTCGCGCAGCACGCCATCGCGGAACCCGCCCGAGAGTTCGGCCTCCTCGGCGTAGAGCACCTGCCCGTCCGCCTCGATCAGCTGGACATTGCCGCGCAGCACGCTCACGCCGGTGTTGCGGTCATGGGTGAAGCTGTCGGCGCGCACGAAGCGCTCGCCCTGCCAGGCCTCGACCCGGCCGCGGGCGGAGACCACCCCGGTGGCGTCGTTGTATTCCACCTCATCGGCGGTGAAGACCACCGGCGCGTCGCGGGATGGGTTGGCCGAGGGGGGGCCACCCGGCAGGGTGGCGGCCGCGGGCGGGGCGCCGATGGCAGGCGGTTCGGGCATGGGCTGTGCCAGGCCGGGAAGGCCCGGCGCGGCTCCGGCCAGCAGCAGGCCAGCCAGCCAGGGTGCCGCGCGCAGCCCCGGTCGGGTCGAATTCGGGCGCTGGGCCGGGGCGGTCGCGGGCGTTGGCAGCATCGTCAGCCTTCCTCCAGGTGCAGCAGCAGCGTCAGCGCCAGCAGCAGCCCGGCCGCGGTGGGCGCCCAGGCGGCGAGCCAGACCGGCAGGGAGCCGGCCTCGCCGAACTGGGCCGTGACCCGCGCCAGCACGAACAGGCCGAAGCCGGTGGCGACGCCGGCCGCGATTCCCCGCGCGGCACCCCCCTGGCGAGAATGGCGCATGGAGAAGCCGGCCGCCAGCAGGGCCATCGCCACCGCAAGCAGCGGCAGCGACAGGAAGCCCTGGAACTGCAGCCGGTGGCGCAGCGCCGAGAAGCCCGACTGCTCCAGCAGGGTGATGAAGTCCGGCAGCGCCCAGAAGGACAGCGTGCCCGGCGAGGCGACGCTGTCCTCGATCCGCCCCGCCGTCAGCGCGGTGGGCAGCATCAGCGCGGCCTGGGCGATCGGCTGGTTGCGGCCGGCCTGGAAGATCACGAGGTCCTCCAGGACCCAATGGCCCGGCACCAGCCGCGCGCGCTGCGCCTCGATGCGCTGCAGCGGGCTGTGCTGGGCGGTCAGGCGCCAGACGCTCACCTGGTCGAGGCGGAACTCCGCGCCGGGTTCGGCGGCCAGCAGCCGCGCGGGCCGGCCGGTCAGGATGGCCACGCCATCGGCCTCGATGCCGCGATCGGCCTGGCGCAGCCACAGCATGCCGCCGGCCAGCGCGGTCACGCCGCCGCCGGCGCGCAGGAAGGAGGCCTCCAGCCGCTCGGCGCGCGAGAACAGCGCGGAGGAGAGGGGCGAGACGGCGGTGATGGCGAGCACCCCCGCCAGCAGCGCCACCAGCACCGGCCCGACCAGGAAGGCGAAGGCCGAGATGCCCGAGGCGCGCGCCACGATCAGCTCCGACCCCCGCGCCAGCCGCCAGAAGGCCAGCAACCCGCCCAGCAGCAGGGCGAAGGGCATGATCTGCAGCGCGATGAAGGGGATGCGCAGGGCGGCGATGTTCGCCACCACCGCGAAGCTGGCTTCCGGCCGGCCGGCGGCGCGGCGCAGCAACTCCACGAAGTCGAACAGCGACACCAGCAGCGTCAGCGCCAGCAGCATCAGCAGGAAGGCGCCGAGGAAGCGCTGCCCGACATAGAGGGTGAAGGTCCGAGCGAGGCTCATGCGGGCCGCATCCGGCGCGGCGCGGGGGTCAGCTGGCCCATCGGCGCCACCGCGCGGACAGGCCCGGCGCGCGCGCCAGCACCCAGATGGCGACGAGGCCCGGCAGCACCGCATGCAGCCAGGCGAGGCCGTGCAGCCTCGGGTCGCGGGCGGCGGCATTGCCGAAGGTCAGGCCGATGGCGATCAGCCCGACCATGATGCCGCAGCCGATGGCCAGCCGCAGCATGCCCCCGAAGCGCCGGAACTCCCCGGTCAGCGCCACCGCGAGCGCGAGCAGCGTGTAGCCCAGCGCGGTGAACGGGCTGGCGAGCCGTTGCTGCGCCTCGGCCAGGAAGCGCTGGCGGTCGCGCTCGGACACGCCGGGCTCGGGGTCCAGCAACTCGGCCAGCGTGCGCTCATGGATGTTGCGCGTGCGCTCGCCGTTGCGCTGGCCCGTGCGCGCGAGGTCGAGGCTGTTCTCGCGGAAGCTCAGGATGGTCAGCCGAGGCTCGGGCCGGCCATCCGGATCGGTGCCGAGGCTCATCTGCTGGCGCTCGCCGTTGAACAGCGTCACCCGCGGGCCCGCGGCGGTGACGGTGAGCAGCCCCGCCTCGGCGATGATGGTGACCGGCGCCCCCGGCTCGCGCGTGTCATGCACCAGGATGCCGAAGAGCTGGTCGGCGCCCTGGCGCGCGCGGGCATAGATGGTGAGGTCGCCGCCGAGGGAGGTGAACACGCCATCCTGAAGCAGCAGCCCGGCCATCTCGTCGCGGATCTCGGCCTGCCAGTCGCGGAAGGCCTGCTGCGAGATGGGGGTGAGCCACAGGTTCAGCATGAAGCACAGCGCCATGGAGACCATGGCGACGCCGATGGCGGGGCGGGAAAGCTGCGCGTTGGACAGGCCGGCCGCGCGCATCACCACCAGCTCGCGGTCGCCGGCCAGGCGCACATAGGTGAACAGCACCACGACGAAGGTGGTGATGGGCAGGATCAGCCCGAAGAAGCCGGGCAGCAGCAGGCCGGTCAGCTCCAGGAAGACGCGGAAGGACAGGCCGCGGTCCAGCACCAGCTCGATGAAGCGAAGCGACTGCGTCAGCCAGACCAGCGCGGCGAGGCCCAGCGTGACGGCCAACAGCGCCAGCGCCAGTTGGCGGAAGATGTAGCGGTCTATGCGCTTCATGGCGCGCCCCGCATAGCAGCGGCCCCGCGCGCGGTCACCCGGGCGGCAGGACCTTGCCCGGGTTCATGATGCCCTGCGGGTCGAGCGCGGCCTTGATGGCGCGCATCGCCGCCAGCTCCGCGCCGCCGCGCCATTCCTCCATCATGTCGGTCTTGAGGCGCCCCACCCCGTGCTCGGCGCTGAAGCTGCCGCCCAGCTCGCGCACGATGGCGTTCACGCAATCCATGATGTCGTGCGCGCGGGCCAGGAATTCGGCCGGGTCCATGCCCTCGGGCTGCACCAGGTTCATGTGGATGTTGCCGTCGCCCATATGGCCGAAGGGCATGGGCCGGCTGCCGGGGATGAGTTCGCGCAGCGCCGCCGAGCAGCGCCGGATCATCTCCGGCACGCGCGAGACGGGCACCGAGACGTCGTTCTTCACATTGCCGCCGGCGCGCTTCTGCGCCTCGGGGTGTTCCTCGCGCAGGCGCCACAGCGCGGCGCGCTGCGCCTCGGATTCCGCGAGTGCGGCGTCGGTCACCTCACCCGCTTCCAGCGCCTCGGCCAGCACCGATTCCGCAAGCCCGCGCAGCCCCGCACCCTGGCGCGAGGCGGTGAGGTCGAGCAGCACGTAATGCGGCGCGGGTTCGGCCAGCGGGCGCACCGCGCCCTCGATGGTGGCGAAGACCAGCTCCACCCCCGGGCCCGACATGTATTCGAAGGCGCGCACCGCGCCTTCATCGGCCGCGCGGAAGCGGCGGAACAAGGCTAGCGCAGCGTCCTCGTCCGGGACGGCGCAGAAGGCGGTGACACTTTCCTGCACGGCGGGGAACAGGCGCAGCACGGCGGCGGTGATGATGCCGAGCGTGCCTTCCGCGCCCACGAACAGATGGCGCAGCGCATAGCCTGTGTTGTCCTTGCGCAGCCGCCGCAGCCCATGCACCACCCCGCCATCGGGCAGCACCACCTCAAGCCCCAGCATGAGTTCGCGCGCATTGCCGTAGCGCACCGTGGTGTTGCCCCCGGCATTGGTGGACAAGAGCCCGCCGATCATGGCCGAGCCCTCGGCGCCGAGGCTGAGGGGGAACAGGCAGCCATGCTCGGCCGCCGCCTCCTGCGCGCGGGTCAGCACCACGCCGGCCTCGGCCGTCATGGTCATGTCGAGCGGGTCCATCTCGCGGATGCGGTTCATCCGCGCGAGGCTGAGCACCACCTGGTTGGGCCGGGTCTCCGGCGTGGCGCCGCCCACCATGGAGGTGTTGCCGCCCTGCGGGATGATGGCGATGCCGTGCTTCGCGCAGAGCGCCACGCAGGCCGAGACCTGGGCGGTGTCGGCCGGGCGCAGCAGCGCCATGGCCTCGCCGCGGTAGAGGCCGCGCCAGTCGGACAGCGCGGGGGCGAGGTCGGCGGGGTCGGTCAGCAGCCCGGCGGGGCCGAGGATGGCGCGCAGCGCATCGAGCGGCGCGAGGGCGTGCAGGTCGTCGAGCATGGGTCAGGCCGCCTGGGTTTCGGCCGCGCGGTCCCACAGGTTGGGCACCACGGCGTTGGTGTAGCCGGAGACGAAGGGTTTGCGCGCGCTGGTCTCGGGGTTGAAGCTGTGGCGCGCGATGGCGCCGATGTTGCCGCCATAGACATGGATGGAGATGGAGGGCGCGTCGGCCTGGGCGTTCTCGACCCAGTGGATGTCCTCCTCGCCGCTGCCCACGCCCACCACCTCGCCGGGATGGAGGTGGTCCACCTGGCCCGTGCGCATCGGCCCGCCGGGCACCGGGTGCATGGTGGTGCTGGTCTCGGCGCCGCGCAGCATGCCCACCAGCCCCCAGACCTTGTGGTTGTGCACGGGCGTGCGCTGGCCGATGCCCCAGACGAAGCTGACGACGCTGAAGCGCTCCAGCGGGTCGCAATGCAGCAGGTACTGCCGGTAGGTGGGGCCGGGCTGCGCGAGTTCCTCGGGCAGCCAGTCGTCCTGGCGGATCAGGCCTTCCAGCAGGCGCCGGCCTTCGCCCAGCCAGACCTCCTCGGGCGGGTCGCGGTCCGCGAGGCGCGTCATCGCCTGGATGAAGCCGCGCAGGCGGGCGATGTTGGGCGATGCGGCCATGCTCAGGCCTCCGACAGGGCGCGCCGCGCGACCTCGGCCATGTAGTGGGCGGCGGCGGGGATGATGGCGTCGTTGAAGTCGTAGTTGGGGTGGTGCAGCTCGCGCCCGCCATCGGCGGGGCCGTTGCCGATCCAGACGAAGGCGCCGGGGATCTTCTGCAGATATTGCGCGAAATCCTCGCCCGTCATGGCGGGAGCGATGTCGCTGCGCATCGTGGAGACATGGGCGGCGGCCGCGGCGGCGAGGTCGCGCTCGGCCGGGCTGTTGATGGTGACCTGGCCGCGCGCGGGGATGTCCAGGTTGCCGGTCAGCCCATAGGTGGCGGCGACGCCTTGGACGATCTCCTCCAGGCGCGAGAAGATCAGCGCGCCCACCTCCTCGTCCAGCCAGCGGCAGGTGCCGCGCAGCGTGGCGCGGGCGGGCACCTGGTTGGTGGCTTCGCCGGCCTCGGCCACGGTGACGCTGACCACGGCGGATTTCAGCGGGTCCACCGAGCGCGCTGCGATGGACTGGATGGCGACGATGGCGTGGCCCAGGCCCAGCATCGGGTCGCGCGTCATGTGCGGCAGGGCGGCGTGGCCGGCGTGGCCCTCGAAGGTGATGGCGAAGCGCGCGCCGGCTGCCATCACGGCCCCGTCATGCACGGCGATGGTGCCGGCGGGCAGGCCGGGCCAGTTGTGCCAGCCGAAGATGCGCTCCATCGGGAAGCGCTGCAGCAGCCCGTCGTCGAGCATGGCCAGCGCGCCGCGCCCGCCTTCCTCGGCCGGCTGGAACACGAGGCGGATGGTGCCGGTCCAGCCCTTGTCCTGCAGCAGCAGCGCCGCGGTGGCGAGTAGCGTGGCGGTGTGCCCGTCATGGCCGCAGGCGTGCATCACGCCGGGGGTCGTGCTGCGCCAGGGCAGGGCTTCGTCCTTCTCCTGGATGGGCAGCGCGTCCATGTCGGCGCGCAGCCCCACCGCCCGGTTGCCGCCGGCGCGCCGCAGGGTCGCGACCACGCCATGCCCGCCGACGCCGGTCTCGATCTCGGTGACGCCCATCTCGCGCAGCCGCTCGGCCACGAAGGCGGCGGTCTGCCCCTCATGCAGGGTCAGGCCGGGATTGGCGTGGAGGTGGCGGCGCCAGGCGGTGGCGGCCTCGTGCAGGGTCTGGTCCATGGTGTTGCAGTTTAGCCCGGTTCGGCGGCGGCTGGCATCCACTGTTCCGCTTCATGAAGGGCTCGTATTTTTTTTGATCCATGTTAACCTTTGGCCAGAACGCTCCCATGGGGGCGGCGCTTCGCGGGCGGGTCTGGCTGTCGCGCGGGCGGAGGGAAAACTTGCGGTTGTCGGGAATCCGCTTGTGGGAATCCGGCAGCCGTTTGCGGGTCGGTCCAGGCGGTCAGGGAGCGCGTGTCGGGGATGAAGTTCGCGGATATCGGGCATCAGCTGCGCGCCTACCGGATGGAATCGGGCATGCGCGCCGAGGAGATCGCGGCGCGGCTCGGTGTCTCGCGCGCGGCGCTCTACCGCTATGAGAAGGGCGAGGTCATCAAGCTCGAGACCATCCGGCGGCTGGCGGAGCTGCTGAAGGTCTCGCCGCTGTCGCTGCTGGGCATCGGGATCGAGTATTTCGCCCGCCCCGCCGCCTTCCAGGAGAGGCTGCGCGGCCTGGAGGAGCAGACCGATCAGGTGCTGCAGGTGGGCGGGGCCTACAGCTACCCGCTGACCGGCGACGCCTTCGATGGGGCGCTGGCCGAGGCCTGGGCGCAGTCGCTGCCCGCCGGGCCCGAGCGTGCCGTGCAGCTTGCCGGGGCCGAGCAGGCGCTGGCCACGCTGGCGGCGCGCAAGCGCCTCCATGCGCAGCGCCGGCCGAACCGGATCCTTGTGCTGTCCGAGGGCCAGGTGCTGCGCTTTCTCGCCGAGGGCGTGGCGGGTGGCCTCGATGTCCCCGAGGGCACCCGCGCGCGCTGCCGCGAGGCCGCGCGGCAGGAGGTCGAGGGGCTGGCGCGGCTGATGGAATCCGTGCCGATCGGCACCCAGGTCGGATTGATCGCCGGGCCGCAGCCGCCCGCGCCCTTCACCGTGCTGCGCGGGCGCGAGCGCGCGCATGTGATGACCGCGCCCTTCGCCGCCGATGTTCCGCCGGGCCAGGTGGCGGGCGTGGCCGGCATCACCGCCGCCGAGGAGGCGGTGTCGGTGCACCAGCGCGTGGCCGAGAGCCTGTGGCGCGACGCGCTGAAGGGCGAGGCGGCGGCGCAGCGGATGCGCGAACTGGTCGAGCGGCACGCCGCGTAGCGCGGGGCGGGTGGGCGCGGGGCAGGGGCGCGGCCCTCAGCCCGACAGGTGCCGCCGCGGCCACCAGCGCGCCAGGAGGCCGTCCACCGTCCCGAACAGCAGCGAGGCGGCCCAGACCGCCGCCGTGACCAGCACGATGGCAGGGCCCGACGGCACGTCGAGGTGGAAGGACAGCAGCAGCCCGGCGAGGCTGCCCAGCAGCGCGAAGCCCGCCGCCAGCGTCACCATGGCGCCGATGCCGCGGGTCCAGTGCCGTGCCGCTATGGCGGGCAGCATCATCAGCCCGACCGCCATCAGCGTGCCCACCGCCTGGAAGGCCGCGACCAGGTTCAGCACCACCAGCGCCATCAGCCCGAGGTGCCACAGGCTGCCGCGCGCGCCCACGGCCTGGGCGAAGGAGGGATCGAAGCATTCCAGGATGAGCGGCCGCCAGGCCAGGGCCAGGAACAGCAGGGTCGCGCTGGCGGCGATGCCCATCATGGCCAGCGCGGCGTCATCCACGCCCAGCACGGAGCCGAAGAGGATGTGGCTGAGATCCACCGCCGAGCCGCGCCAGGAGATCAGCAGCACCCCCGCCGCCAGCGCCGTGAGATACAGCGCGGCCAGCGCCGCATCCTCCCGCCCGCCGGTGGCGCGGGAGATCGCGCCCGCCATCACCGCGATGACGAGGCCCGCGACCAGACCGCCCAGCGCCATGGCCGGCACCGACAGCCCCGCCACCAGGAAGCCCACCGCCACACCGGGCAGGATGGCGTGGGAGAGCACGTCGCCCGTCAGGCTCATGCGGCGCAGCATCAGGAACACGCCGAGCGGCGGCGCGGCGAGGCTGAGCGCCACGCAGCCCACCAGCGCCCGGCGCATGAAGCCGAATTCGGCGAAGGGGCCGATCAGCCCGTCCAGCATGGTGTGCGGCGCCTCAGGCCGCCGCGCGCTCGCAGGGGGCGGCGTCCTCGGCCCAGGCCTCGGCCATCATGCGCGCGCGCATGCGGTTCTCGGCGGAGAGCACCTGCGCGGTGTCGCCGCTGGCGATCACCTCGCGCGCGAGCAGCAGGGTGGAGGGGAATTCGCGGCGCACCAGGTCGAGGTCGTGCAGCACGGCGAGGATGCTGCGGCCCTCGCCATGCCAGCGGCGCACCACGCGCAGCAGGTCGGCGGCGGTGCGCGCATCCAGCGCGTTGAAGGGTTCGTCCAGCAGGATCACCGGCGCGTCCTGCAGCAGCAGCCGCGCGAAGAGGACGCGCTGGAACTGCCCGGCCGAGAGGCTGCCGACGGGGCGGTTCGCGAAGCCCGCGAGGCCCACCGCCTCCAGCGCCGCGATGGCGCGTTCGGGGCGGGCAATGGGACGGAAGCCGCCTGCCTCGTTCCACAGGCCGAACAGCACGGCGTCGCGGCAGGTCAGCGGGAAGCTGCGGTCGAGGCTGTTGGCCTGGGGCAGCAGCGCGACCGGCGCGGCGCAGCGGATGCGGCCCTCGGCGGCGCCGTGCAGCCCCGCGATGGCGCGCAGCAGCGAGGATTTGCCCGCGCCATTCGGCCCGACGAGTGCCATCATCTGACCCGGCGCCAAGCGGAAGCTGACATGGTGCACGGCCGGGCGCCGGCCATGGGTGACGGTCAGATCCTCGACCGCGAGCTCGGCGGCGCGGCTGTTCATCCGCGCATGGCCCAGCTGATCGCCGTCCAGAGCGGGCCGAGCAGCAGCAGGGCCCAGAAAAGGCGTGGGCCGACCCCGGTGGCCAGGTCGAGCGGGCGAAGCATGGAGGACATGATGTTATGCTATAACCCATGGCGCGGCCGTCGCCAATGCATGCCACGCCGGTCTATCCTGCGCCCATGACATCCGCCGATGACGCGCTGCGCCGCAGCCTGGCGCGGCACCGGGCCTTCGCCCTGTTCCTGCTGCTGGGGATGCTGGGGCTGATGGTGCTGGCCTACCAGTTCCCGGCGGGCTTCTGGCCGGATCTGCTGGCGGCCTCTGCCAAGGCGGGGGTGGTGGGCGGGCTGGCCGACTGGTTCGCCATCACCGCGCTGTTCCGCCGTCCGCTGGGCCTGCCGATCCCGCACACTGCCATCATTCCCCGGCAGAAGGACCGGCTGGGCCGCAGCCTCGGGAATTTCGTGGCGAACAGCGTGTTCACCGAGGCCGAGGTGCGCCGGCTGATCGCGCGGCTGGACATCGCGGGGATCCTGGGTGGCTTCCTGCGTGACCCGGCCTTCACCCGGCCGGCGGCGGAGGCGCTGACCGAGGCGCTGCCACGGCTGCTGGACACGTTGGAGGATGGGCGGGCGCGGCGGCTGCTGACGCGGCTGGTGCCGCGTGTGGCGGGCGGGCCTGGGGCGGCGGCGGTGGTGGCGCGGGCGTTGC
>SKWC01000008.1 GCA_007129145.1 Rubritepida sp. | reverse complement strand
CCGTTGCCAAACCGCCAGCGAAGGAGGGGAAGGACGGGTGCCTGATCGCCCCCGTCCGGAATGTCAGAACGACGCCGTAGAGTAGGATTGCAGCGGGGCCACATCAAGGGTTTGCGCACGCAGTGCCGCAATGGCGCCCACCGCGGCGCGCGCACCCGCCATGGTTGTGTAGTGCGGCACCCCCTGCGTCAGGGCCGAGCGGCGGATGTCGAAGCTGTCGGGCACGCTGCGTCCGCCGCCCGAGGTGTTGATCACGATCTGGATCTCGCCGGACTTGATGGAGTCCACGCAATGCGGGCGGCCTTCCAGCACCTTGTTCACCACCGTGACCTCCAGCCCCGCCTCGCGCAGGCGCACCGCCGTGCCGCGGGTGGCCAGCAGTCGGAAGCCCAGTTCCGACAGGCGGCGCGCGATGCCCACCACCGCCACCTTGTCGCCGTCGCGCACGCTGAGGAAGGCGCTGCCCGAGGTGGGCAGCTTCACCCCCGCCCCCATCTGCGACTTCAGGAAGGCGCGCTCGAAGCTGGTGTCCAGGCCCATCACCTCGCCGGTGGACTTCATCTCGGGGCCCAGCAGCACATCCACGCCGGGGAAGCGGTTGAAGGGGAACACCGCCTCCTTCACCGCGACATGGCGGTTCACCGCGTCATCATCCAGGGTGAACTCGGTCAGCAGCGCGCCGGCCATGACGCGCGCGCCGATCTTGGCCACCGGCACGCCCGTCGCCTTGGCCACGAAGGGCACGGTTCGGCTGGCGCGCGGGTTCACCTCCAGGATGAAGATCTCGTTGTTCTTCACCGCGAACTGCACGTTCATCAGCCCCTGCACCTTCAGCGCGCGGGCCAGGGCGTCGGTCTGCAGCTTGATCTCGACCACGGTCAGCGGCGGCAGCGAATAGGGCGGCAGCGAACAGGCGGAATCGCCCGAATGGATGCCCGCCTCCTCGATGTGCTCCATCACGCCGGCCACATAGACATTGCCCGCGGCGTCGGCGATGGCGTCCACATCCACCTCGATCGCGTCCTGCAGATACTGGTCGATCAGGATGGGGTTTTCGCCCGAGACGCGCACCGCCTCGGCGCCGAAGCGGCGAAGCTGCTCGGCGTCATGGGCGATCTCCATGGCGCGGCCGCCCAGGACGTAGGAGGGGCGGACCACCACCGGATAGCCGATGCGCTCGGCCTCGCGCTCGGCCTCGGCCAGGGTGCGGGCGATGCCATTCCTCGGCTGCTTCAGGTTGAGGCCCTGCAGCAGCACCTGGAAGCGCTCGCGGTCCTCGGCGATGTCGATGGCCTCGGCGCTGGTGCCCAGGATCGGGATGCCCGCCTGGTGCAGCGCCTGCGACAGCTTGAGCGGCGTCTGCCCGCCATATTGCACGATGCAGCCCAGCACCTCCCCGTTGGACTGCTCGCGCCGGATCAGCGCGATCACATCCTCGGGCGTCAGCGGCTCGAAATACAGGCGGTCGGAGGTGTCGTAGTCGGTGCTGACCGTCTCCGGGTTGCAGTTGACCATGATGGTCTCGAACCCCGCCCCGCCATGCTTGGCGCTCAGCGCGTAGCAGGCATGGACGCAGCAGTAGTCGAACTCGATGCCCTGGCCGATGCGGTTGGGCCCGCCGCCCAGGATGACCACCTTCTTCGCATCCGTCGGCCGCGACTCGCATTCGGGGGTGCCGAAGCCGCCCTCATAGGTCGAGTACATGTAGGGCGTGTCGGAGGCGAATTCGGCCGCGCAGGTGTCGATGCGCTTGTAGACGGGATGCACGCCGAGCTTGTCGCGCGCGGCGAAGACCTGCGCCTCGCTCCGCCCGGTCAGCCGCGCGAGCTGGCGGTCGGAGAAGCCCAGCGCCTTGAGCTGGCGCATTCCCGTGGCGGTGCCGGGCAGGCCGTCCGCCTTCACGCGGCGCTCGGCCTCCACGACCCGGCCGATCTCGCGGATGAACCAGGGGTCGAACTTGCAGGCGGCGTGGATCGCCTCCACCGACATGCCCGCGCGCAGCGCCTGCGCCACCGTCAGCACGCGGTCCGGGCGGGGGATGGCGAGGCTCGCGTGGAAGGCTTCCAGGCTGCCATCGCCCGGCGGCGCCTCCTCATCCAGGCCCGACAGCCCGGTCTCCAGGCTGCGCAGCCCCTTCTGCAGGGCCTCGGCGAAGCTGCGGCCGATGGCCATGGCCTCGCCCACGCTCTTCATGGAGGTGGTCAGCGTGGCCGGCGTGCCGGGGAATTTCTCGAAGGTGAAGCGGGGGATCTTCACCACGACATAATCGATGGTGGGCTCGAAGCTGGCCGGTGTCACGCGCGTGATGTCGTTCTTCAGCTCGTCCAGCGTGTAGCCGACGGCCAGCTTGGCCGCGATCTTGGCGATGGGGAAACCGGTCGCCTTGGACGCCAGCGCGGAGGAGCGCGACACGCGCGGGTTCATCTCGATGATGACCATGCGCCCATCGGCCGGGTTGATGCCGAACTGCACGTTCGAGCCCCCCGTGTCCACGCCGATCTCGCGCAGGCAGGCGATGGAGGCATCGCGCATGCGCTGGTATTCGCGGTCGGTCAGCGTCAGCGCCGGCGCGATGGTGACGCTGTCGCCGGTGTGCACGCCCATCGGGTCGAGGTTCTCGATGGAGCAGATGATGATGCAGTTGTCCGCGCGGTCGCGGACCACTTCCATCTCGAACTCCTTCCAGCCCAGCACGCTTTCCTCGACCAGCACCTCATTGGTCATGGAGGCGTCGAGGCCGGCCGCGATGATCTGCTCGAATTCCTCGCGGTTGTAGGCGATGCCGCCGCCGGTGCCACCCAGCGTGAAGCTGGGGCGGATAACGCAGGGCAGGCCCACCTCCTCCAGCGCCGCGCGGGCCTCCTCCATGCTGTGCGCGATCGCGCTGCGCGGGCTCTCGATGCCGATCTTGGACATGGCATCGCGGAACTTCTGGCGGTCCTCGGCCTTGTCGATGACTTCGGCCTTGGCGCCGATCAGCTCGCAGCCGTATTTCGTCAGCACGCCGGCCGCATCCAGCTTCAGCGCGGTGTTCAGCGCGGTCTGCCCGCCCATGGTGGGCAGCAGCGCGTCGGGGCGCTCCTTGGCGATGATCTTCTCGACCACCTCGGGCGTGATGGGCTCGATGTAGGTCGCATCCGCCAGCCCGGGGTCGGTCATGATGGTGGCGGGGTTGGAGTTCACCAGGATCACCCGGTAGCCCTCGGCCCGCAGCGCCTTGCATGCCTGGGCGCCGGAATAGTCGAACTCGCAGGCCTGGCCGATCACGATGGGCCCGGCGCCGATGATCAGGATGGAGGAGATGTCGGTGCGCTTGGGCATGTCAGTCGCCTGTGTTGCGCCGGTCGAGCCAGATCAGCACCGCCGGCGTGAGGATGTGCCCCGGGATCACGAACACCAGCCAGGTGACGCGCCATGCCTCGGGGATGAGGAAGGTGAGCAGCAGATGCACCGCCAGCGAGCCGCCGGCGGCGGCCAGGATGCCGGGGATGCCGGGCTTCCAGCGCTCAGCGCGTCGCCCCAGAAGCGTGACCACGAGGCCCGTGTAGAGCAGTCCCTGCAGGATGATGAGGATCTCGGTCATTGGGGTATCGCCCTTTCCTGTTTCAGGGCCGACCACAGCAGCAGCGGCAGCAGCAGCAGGTGCGGCAGGCCCCACAGCGCCAGCGCGGCCATCACGTGCCGGGGTTCGAGGAACAGCAGCGTCGCCGAATGCACCGCCACCGACAGCGCGAAGGCGAACAGCGCCGCGCGCATCGGCCGGAAGGTCTTGCCCAGCGAATGCGCCATCCAGAACAGCACCAGGCCCGAATAGCCCAGCGCCAGCAGCGCGATCAGGAAGGTGGTCATCCCCGCGCGCCCCGGCCCCGCCACCACAGGGCCAGCACCGCCAGCAGATGCGACAGCCCGACCAGCAGCACCACCGGCCATGGGTTGCCCGGCGGCGACAGCCCGATCGCCGACAGCAGCAGCCCCATCATCAGCATGGACACCACCACGGCCAGCGGCAGGCGGCGCATGAAGCCGCCCAGCGCCAGGATGGTGACGGCCGCCACCAGGGTGGTGCCGGCCAGCAGCGCCAGCAGGGCGAAACCGGTGAGCAGGATATCCGCCATCAGCGGTACCCCTTCGCGAAAGCCGGCATGGTCAGTCCTCCAGAATCAGGCGCAGCATGGTCTCGGGCGTGCGGCCGGTCTCGGCCATGGCGCGCTCCAGCTCCTCGATGGCGCGCGCGGTGGGACGCAGCCCGTCGGCATGCATGCTGAGCAGGCCCGAGCGGACCATCTTGTCCACCGCCATCTCCAGCACGTTCATGGTGAACTGCTTGTTCTGGTCACGCACCGGGAAGGGCGAGAGCGCGCCGCGCAGCTTGTCCAGCGCCTCGCCGTCGATGGGCGCCACATCCTCGCGCCACAGCTTGTAGCAGGCCAGCAGCAGGAAGCGCTCGGTCTCGCGCACGGACAGCGGGCGCCGCACGGTGCCCGGCAGGTGCTCGATCCGGAACGAGCGCGGCAGCGGCATCTCAGCCCTGGATCGCGTAGCCGCCATCCACCGGGATGGCGGCGCCCGAGATGAAGGCGGCGGCGTCGGAGGCGAGGAAGGCGGCGATGCCCTCGAAATCCGCGGCATGGCCCCAGCGCCCGGCGGGGGTGCGCTTCACCACGCTCTCCTCCAGGCCGGGAATGTCGCGGCGCGTGGCGCGGGTGAGGTCGGTGTCGATCCAGCCGGGCAGCACGCAATTCACCGTGACGCCCTCCCGTGTCCAGGCGGTGGCCAGCGCCTTGGTCAGCTGCACCACCGCACCCTTGGAAGCCGCATAGGCCGCGTGCAGCGGCATGCCGAAGATGGACAGCATGGAGCCGTTGTTGATGACCCGCCCCACCCCGTGCGCCTTGAGATGTGGATAGGCGGCCTGGGCGGCGAACATGGCGCTGGTCACGTTGGTGTCCAGCACGGTGTGCCAGTCCTGCAGGCTGACCTGGTCGGGCGGGCGGCGGATGTTGGTGCCGGCGTTGTTCACCAGGATGTCCAGCCGGCCGAAGTCGGCCACCGTCGCCTCCACCATGGCGCGGATGGCGTCCTGGTCGGTGATGTCGGCCTGCACCGCCTCGGCCCGCGCACCCAGCGCGCGCAGTTCCGCCACCGCGGCGGCGTTCTTGCCCGCGTCGCGCCCGGCGAGCATCACGGCCGCGCCCGCACGCGCCAGGCCGCGCGCGAAGCCCAGCCCGATGCCGCCATTCCCGCCGGTGACCAGGGCCACGCGGTCCTTGAGGTCGAACATGCCGTTTCCCCCGCGATTGCGTCAGGCCGCGCGGGCCTGCGCCATCATTTCCACGAAACGGTGAAAGAGATAGTGACTGTCCGAGGGCCCGGGGCTGGCTTCCGGGTGGTATTGCACGCTGAAGGCCGGTCGGTCGGTGGCGGCGATGCCCTCGTTGGTGCCGTCGAACAGGCTGATGTGCGTGATCCTGGCGTTGGCGGGCAGGCTGTCCGGGTCCACCGCGAAGCCGTGGTTCTGGCTGGTGATCTCGACCTTGCCCGTGGCCAGGTCCTGCACCGGCTGGTTGGCGCCGCGATGCCCGCGCGCCAGCTTGAAGGTGCGCGCGCCCAGCGCCAGCGCCAGCAGCTGGTGGCCGAGGCAGATGCCGAAGGTTGGGATGCGCTTCTCCAGCACCGCGCGGATGGCGGGCACCGCGTATTCGCCGGTCGCCGCCGGGTCGCCCGGGCCGTTGGAGAGGAACACGCCATCGGGTTCGTGGCGCAGGATGTCCTCGGCCGATGCGGTGGCGGGCAGCACGGTCACGGCGCAGCCCGCATCCGCGAGGCAGCGCAGGATGTTGCGCTTCGCGCCATAGTCCATGGCCACCACCCGGAAGCGCGGCGCCACCTGGCGGCCGAAGCCCGCGCCCCAGGACCAGCGCGTCTCATCCCAGGAATAGGGCTGGCGGGCGGTGACCTCCTTCGCGAGGTCCATCCCCTTCAGCCCCGGCCAGGCCTTGGCCTGGGCGGTCAGGGCGGCGATGTCGAAGCGGCCGTCGGCGGGGAAGCACAGCACGCCATTGGGCGGGCCGCCCTCACGGATGCGCGCCGTCAGCGCCCGCGTATCCACCCCGGCGATGCCCGGGATGCCATGCCGGCGCAGCCATTCCTGCAGCGGCGCGGTGGCGCGGTAGTTGGCGGGCTCGGTCACGTCCTGCTTCACCACCAGGCCCCGGCAGACCGGGCCTGCGGCCTCCATATCCTCAGGGTTGGTGCCCACATTGCCGATATGCGGGAAGGTGAAGGCGATGATCTGGGCCGCGTAGGACGGGTCGGTCAGCGTCTCCTGGTAGCCGGTCATGCCGGTGTTGAAGCAGATCTCGGCCACCATGGTGCCATGCGCGCCGAAGCCGCTTCCCCAGAACACGCGGCCATCATCCAGCACGAGGGCGGCGGTGGCGCCGTCAGGGGGGGCGTCGGCCATGATGGGCTTGTCCTTCTTCAGGGAGGCGCGGGTCTCGGCGGGGGCGCCGGGCAGGTCTGACAGGGCAAGCCCCGTCGCGGTGATGACCGCGGGCCAGTGCTTGGCCGGGATCGCTTTCGCCTGCCGCCATTTGCGGATGGCCTCGGTGCCGACCTGGCAGGTGGCCGCCGCCGCCTCGGCCCCGCCCATCAGGGCGAGGATGTCTTCCACGCTGCGCATGCGCTAGAGTATGTGGGAAAACACTTCCCACTTCAAGCGCGTCCGCCAGGTGGGAAAAACAATCCGGACCAGGGAGCAAGCCATGAGCCTGCGCGAGCGATTCACCGCCGAACTCAAGACCGCCATGCTGGCGAAGGACGCGCCGCGCACCGCCGCGCTGCGCATGATAACCGCCAGGCTGAAGGATGTGGACATCGCCGCCCGCCCCGGCCCGCCCGTGGATGAGGAGGCCATCATCGCCATGCTGCGCGGCATGGCCAAGTCCCGCCGCGAGTCGGTCGAACTCTACCGCCAGGGCAACCGCCCCGAACTCGCCGCCAAGGAGGAGGCCGAGATCGCCGTCATCGAAGCCTTCCTTCCGCAGCAGATGGACGCGGCCGCGATAGCCGATGCCGTGCGCGCCGCTATCGCCGAGACCGGCGCGGCCAGCGTGAAGGACATGGGCAAGGTGATGGCAGCGCTGAAGGCCAGGCACGCCGCCAGCCTCGACATGGCGAAGGCCGGGCCCGCGGTGAAGGCAGCGCTGGGCGGCTGAGCCTTATTCGGCGGCGGCCGGCAGCGCGGGCGTCAGCCCGAAGGCCTCGGCCAGCAGGGTGATGCTGCGCCGCCGCGCCGCCTTGTCGTGGCAGGGGGTGAGCACCGCAACCTCATCGGCGCGCAGCGACTGCGCCATGGCGGAAAGCTGGTCGCGCACCTCCGCGGCCGTGCCGATGATCGCGCGCTCCCGCATGCGGGCCACGCGGGCGGCCTCGGATTCGGTGTAGGCGTGGGCCGCCGCTTCCTCGGCGGTGGGCAGGGGCGGGTAGACGCCGCGGTCGCGGAACAGCCGCCACAGGGCGCGCGGCGCGAACAGGCGCTCGGCCTCGGCGCGGGTGTCGGCGGCCAGCGCATAGACCGCGACCGCCGCACGCGGGCCGCTGCCGCGCTGGTCGCGGAAGCCGTCGCGATAAAGCGACAGCGCCTGGTCGGCGCCCTGCCCGTCGGTGATGAAGCTCGCGAAGCAATAGGGCAGGCCGAAGAAGGCCGCGACCTGCGCGCCATAGTCGCTGCTGCCCAGGATCCAGAGCTCAGGGCGCGTCGCCACCTCGGGGCTGGCGCGCACCATGCGGAAGGGATGGTTCTCGGGCAGGCCGTCGCCCAGCCAGCCCAGCAGGTCGCGGATCTGCTGCGGAAACAGATCGGCCGCCTGGGCGGCGTTGGGGTTCAGCGCGAAGGCGGTGCGCCCGTCGCTGCCGGGCGCGCGCCCCACGCCCAGGTCTATGCGCCCCGGCGCGATCGCCTCCAGCGCGCGGAACTGCTCGCCCACCTTCAGCGCGGAATAATGCGGCAGCATCACCCCCGCGCTGCCCACCCGGATGCGCCGCGTGGTGGCGGCAATGGCGCTGATCAGGATCTCGGGCGCGCTGCCGGCGTGGCTCTGGCTGTTGTGGTGCTCGGCCAGCCAGTAGCGCGCATAGCCCAGCCGGTCCGCGAGCTGCGCCAGCGCGATGCTTTCCTGGATCGCGTCGGCGGCATCGCGCCCCGAGACGATGGTGGACTGGTCGAGGATGGAGAGTGACGGCAGCATGGTTGCCACCCTACCAAGCCCGGGACCCGACATGGAAGAGAGCTTCATGCGCCGCGCCATCGCCCTCTCCTGCCAGGGGGTCGAGGAAGGCGGCGGCCCCTTCGGCGCCGTGGTGGTGCGCGACGGGCGCATCATCGGCGAAGCGCGCAACAATGTCGTGCCCGGCCGCGACCCCACCCAGCACGCCGAGATCGTGGCCATCCGCGCCGCCTGCGCCGCGCTGGGCACGCATGATCTGTCGGGGGCGGTGATCTACACGAGCTGCGAGCCCTGCCCCATGTGCCTCGCCGCCATCTGGTGGGCGCGGCTGGGTGAGGTGGTCTATGCCAATGACCGCGCCGGGGCGGCGGCGACCGGCTTCGACGACGCGGCGATCTATGAGGAGGTGGCGCGCCCGCTCGCGCAGCGCCGGCTGCCGCTGCGCCGCCTGCTGGCCGATGAGGCGCGCCACGCCTTCCGCCTGTGGGAGGAGAAGCCCGACAAGACCGCCTATTGAGGGCGCCTCAGGCCGCCCGCCCCGGCCCCGCCACGTCCAGGAAGGCGAGGCCCGCGCGATCGCCCTCGACGCGCAGCACCCGGACCGGGCGGGTGACGCCCTCGGCCATGCGCAACACGCCGCGCTGGCCCACGCTCAGCCCCGGCGCGCCGAGCACCCCAACCCCGCCCGCTGCGCGGTCTGCCAGGCGCACCTGCTGCCTCGGCTGGCCTTCCATCTCCAGCACGGCGCCGCCGCTGGCGGGTTCGCGCGCGGCGTCGCGGCGGTCCACCTCCGGCACCGAGTTGCGCAGGATGGCGATCACCTCGCGCGTCAGCGCCTCGGTGTCGCTGGCCAGCGCCTCCGTGTCGCGCTGGGCATCCAGCGCCAGCGCGCCGTTGCGCTGCGCGCCCTCGCTCGCCTCGCCGATGCGCTCGGTGGCGGAACGGTTGGCCTGGGTCGCCTCGGCGATGGCGCGCGCGATCTCCCGTGTGGCGGCATCCTGCTGGCCGACCGCTTCCGCGAGGCTCGCGGCCAGCTCGTCCAGCCGCGTCACCGACTGGGCGATGCGGCGCACCGTCTCCACCGCGACACCGGTGCGCTGGCTGACGGCCTCGATGTGCTGGCTGATGTCCTGGGTGGCGCGGGCGGTCTGGGCGGCAAGCTCCTTCACCTCGCCCGCCACCACGGCGAAGCCCTTGCCCGCCTCGCCGGCGCGCGCCGCCTCGATGGTGGCGTTGAGCGCGAGCAGGTTGGTCTTGCCCGCGATCTCGCTGATCAGCCGCGTCACATCGCCGATCTGCCCCACCGCGGCCGAGAGCGAGACGATGGCGTTCTCGGTCTCGGTGCTGTCATGGGCGGTCTGGCGGCTGACCTGGGCGGCCTCGCGCACCTCCTGGGTGATGCCGCGGATGGCGGCGCTGAGCTGTTCGGCCGCGGCGGCCACCGTCTCGCCCATGGCGAGGGATTCGCGCGCCGCCTCGCCGGCCGCGCCGGCGTTCCGGTCCACGCCGCGGGCGGCCTCGGCCATCTGCGCGGCCTCCCGCGCCACGCGCTGGGCCTCGGCCGCGATGCGGCGCATCGCCTGCAGGGTCTCGTTCTCGACACGGTCGGCCATGGCGCGCAGCGCGGTCACCTGGGCCTGATGCGCGGCGGCGCGGTCCTCCTCCTGCTGGACGCGCAGGCGCTGCGTCTCCGCCGCCTGGTCCCGGAACACGGCCACCGCCGCGGCCATGCCGCCCACCTCATCGCTGCGGCCGTGGCCGGGAATCTCAGCCACCGCCTCGCCGCCGGCCATCAGGCGCATCGTCCCGGCCAGGGCGCGCAGCGGCGCCATGGCGCGCAGCGCCCACCATGCCGCCCCGATGCCCATGCCCAGCGCCAGGACGAGCAGCACCAGCATCAGCGTCTGGAAGCCGGCGGCCAGGGCGCGCGCCTCGTCGCCGATCAGGCGGTTCTTCGCCTCCTGGTAGTCGATGAACTGGTTGATCCGCGCCAGCCATTCGATGAAGAGCGGCCGCGCCTGTTCCATCAGCAGGCCGTAGGCCCGCGCCGAATCGCCCGCGGCGCGGGCGGCCAGCACCGCCTCGATCACCGGCAGCGAGCGGGATTCGGTCTCGCGGATGGATTGCAGGATGCGCGCCTCCTCGGCGCTCGCCCGCGGGTCGGCGGCGATGCTCGCATCCAGCCGCCGCGCGCTGTCGGCGTAGAAGGCCGCGAGCTGGTTGATCTCGGCCACCGCCTCGGCGCGGCGCGGGGCGTCCTCGAACAGCACCACGTCGCGCAGGCTGATGGCCCGATCATGCACGCTGCCGCGGAAATTGATGGCGTAGCGCTGCTTCACGCTGTTCACGTCGTTCACGACCGACAGCCGCGCGTTGATGGCATTCACCTGGTACATGGCGAAACCCGCGAGCCCCACCAGCAGCAGCAGGATGGCGGCGAAGGCGGCGATCAGGCGATGGCCGATGCTGCGCCCGGGCGGCGGCGCGGCGGCGGTTTCAGACATGGGAGGGCCTCCAGGCGGGTCACGCAAGCAGGCCCAGAAACCCCTGTTTCCCTTGAGATCGCGTAAAGGACCGGACCTATTCCGTCCCGAAGCAGCGATCCCCCGCATCGCCCAGGCCCGGCACGATATAGCCATGCTCGTTCAGCCGCTCATCCAGCGCGGCCGACAGGATGGGCACGTCGGGATGCGCCGCCTGCAGCGCCCGCACGCCCTCGGGGGCGGCCACCACGCAGGCGAAGCGCACCTGGCTGGCGCCGGCCTGCTTCACCCGCGCGATGGCCTGCACCGCCGAGCCGCCGGTGGCCAGCATGGGGTCGAGCACCAGCGCCCCGCGCGTGGCCAGGTCGCGCGGCAGGCGCACCACATATTCGCTGGCCTTGAGCGTGGTTTCGTCGCGCACCAGCCCCAGATGCCCGACCGGCGCGTCGGGCAGCACCATCCGCGCGCCGTCCAGCAGCCCGAGCCCCGCGCGCAGCACCGCCACCAGGCAGGGCTCGGGCGCGTCCAGGATGGGCGCCTCCATCGGGCCCACCGGGGTCTCGATGCGCGCCGTGGCCTCGGCCAGGTCGCGCAGGATCTCGGCGGTCAGGATGGCGCCGATCTCCGCGAGGACGCGGCGGAAGGTGGCGCTGTCGGTCTCGCGGCGCCGGATCCGGGTGAGCTTGTCGCGCAACAGGGCGTGGCGCGGCACGCGGAAGCTGGGGTTCATGGGCGCCGGTTAGAGCAGAATGGGGCAGGCTGGAAGCGCCCGCCGCGCGGGACCGCCTCAGCGATCCGTCAGCCGCAACTCGATCCGGCGGTTGCGCGCCAGCGCCTCGGGGCTGTCGCCGGGGTCGAGCGGCTGGTGCTCGCCGAAGGCGGCCGCGGCCACGCGCGCGGGCGGCAGCCCGGCCTCGATCAGCAAATTCGCCACCGCGATGGCGCGCGCTGCCGAAAGTTCCCAGTTGCTGGCGAAGCGCGGGGTGCGGATGGGGGTCCGGTCGGCATGGCCGTCCACCCGCAGGATCCAGGACACGCTCTCGGGGATCTGGGCGGCGACCTCCAGCAGAAGGCCGGACAGCGCGCCGACCTGCGCCCGCCCCGCGGCCGACAGCTCGGCCGAGCCGGGGGCGAACAGCACCTCGGACTGGAAGACGAAGCGGTCGCCCACCACCCGCACCTCCGGCCTCTCGCCCAGCAGGGCGCGCAGCCGGCCGTAGAATTCGCTGCGGTAGCGCTGCAATTCCTCGACACGCGCCAGCAGCGCGGCGTCGAGCCGGGCCTGCAGCAGCCGCGCCTCGGCCTCGGCCTCCTGCTCGCGCGCATCCGCGATCTCGAGCGCCCCGGCCAGCCGTGCGATCTGCCCGCGCAACTCCGCCACCTGGTCGGTCAGCAGCGCCACCTCGGCGCGGGCGGCGTCGTCCTGGCGGCGCGCCTCGGCCAGTTCGCCGCGCAGCCCCGCGCCCGTCTCGCGCTCCAGCGCCAGCACGCGGCCGAGTTCCGTGATCTGCCCGCGCAGCGCCTCCAGCGCGCGGTCGCGGGTGGACAGCGTGGCCGAAAGCACCCCCTGCCCCAGCACGAAGACCAGCAGGACGAACATCACGACCATCAGCAATGAGGCCAGCGCGTCCACGAAGCCGGGCCATGGGTCGAAGCCGGCGCGCCGCAGCCGCCTAGCCATCGCGCCCCTCGCGCGGCGGGGGGGGCGG
>SKWC01000331.1 GCA_007129145.1 Rubritepida sp. | reverse complement strand
GGCGCGCGGCCTCGGCCTCCAGCACGGCCCAGAACGGGGGCTCCAGCGCAACCGAGGTGCCGTGCCCCGCCAGCCGCAGACTGCGCTTCTCCAGGTGCCGGCTCACTGCTGCCGCATGGGCCGCAGCATGGCCTCGGGCCGCACCCAGGCGTCGAAGTCGGCCCCGGTCACGCCCTCGGCGGCGGCGGCGGCGCGCAGGGTCATGTCCTCGCGCAGGGCGCGCTTGGCGATGGCCACCGCCCGGTCGTAGCCGATATGCGGGTTCAGCGCGGTGGCCAGCATCAGCGACTTCGCCACATCCTCCGCCAGCCGCGCGGTGTTGGGCGCCAGGCGGTCCACCATGTGGCGCGCGAAGCTGCCCGCGGCGTCGCCCAGCAGCGCGATGGACTGCAGCACCGCCTGGATCAGCACCGGCTTGTAGGTGTTGAGTTCGAGATGCCCCTGGCTGGCGGCCATGCCCACGATGGTCTGGTTGCCCATGACCTGAACGCAGACCATGGCCAGCGCCTCGCATTGGGTGGGGTTGGTCTTGCCCGGCATGATCGAGGAGGACAGCCCCTCCTCCGGCAGCACAAGCTCGGCCAGTCCCGCGCGCGGGCCGCTGCCCATCAGGCGGATGTCATTGGCCATCTTCATCAGCGCCGCCGCCAGCCCGGCGAGCGCGCCATGCAGCGCGGCCAGCGCGTCATGCGCGGCCATGCCCTCGGATTTGTCGGGGTTGGGGGTGAAGGGCAGGCCGGTGCGGCGCGCCAGCACGGCGCAGAAGGCACGGTCGAAATCCGGATGGCGGTTCAGCCCCGTCCCGGCCGCGGTGCCGCCCTGCGGCAGTTCCAGCACATCGGGCAGGGCGGCGGCGATGCGCGCCCGCGCCTTCGCCACCTGCCGCGCATAGGTGGCGAATTCCCCGCCCAGCGTGACCGGCACCGCGTCCATCAGATGCGTCCGGCCGATCTTGATGATGCCCGCCCATTCGGCGGCGCGCGCGGACAGGCTCGCCTCCAGCGCGGCCAGCGCGGGCTGGAGGTGATGCTGCACCGCCTCGGCCGCGGCCATGTGCATCACGGTGGGGAAGCTGTCGTTGGAGGACTGGCCGCGGTTCACATGGTCGTTGGGGTGCACCGGCGCCCGCGCGCCGAGGGGCGCGCCGAGCAGCTGGTTCGCCCGGTTCGCGATGACCTCGTTCGCGTTCATGTTGGTCTGGGTGCCGGAGCCGGTCTGCCAGATGGTCAGCGGGAAATCGGCGTCGCGGCTGCCCGCGATGATCTCCTCGGCCGCCTGCCCGATGGCGGCGGCGATGTCGCTTGGCAGTTCGCCCAGTTCGGCATTCGCCTCGGCCGCCGCCCATTTCTGCAACCCCGTGGCGCGGATCAGCCCGGGCGGGAAACGCTCGGCGCCGATGGCGAACAGGTGGCGGGCGCGCTCGGTCTGCGGGCCCCAGAGGCGGTCGGCCGGGATCTCGACCCGGCCCAGGCTGTCGGTTTCGCTGCGCATGTCCATCCGGACACGCTAGCATACCGCGCGCGCGGGCGCAGAACCGCCGCAGGAGGAACCATGATGACCGAATTCTCCCTCACGCCGCTGCACCCGCTCTTCGCCGCGCGGGTCGAGGGGCTGGACCTGCGCCGGCCGCTGGACGAGGCGCAGGTTGCCGCGATCGAGGCCGCGATGGACCGCCACGGTGTGCTGGTCTTTCCCGGTCAGGAGCTGGATGACGACCAGCAGATGGATTTCGCCGCCCGCTTCGGCCCGATCGAGCAGACCCGCGCCGCGGTGGATGTGCAGAAGCAGCGGCTGAAGCACAGCGCGATGAACGACATCTCGAACCTGGACGAGCAGGGGCGCATCCTGGCCGCCGACGACCGGCGCCGCTTCTTCGCCCTGGGCAACCGGCTGTGGCATTCGGATTCCAGCTTCAAGGCGACGCCGGCGAAGTATTCCCTGCTGCACGCCCGCAGCATCCCGCCCGAGGGGGGCGAGACGGAATTCGCCGACACCCGCGCCGCCTGGGACGCCCTGCCGCCGGCCATGCAGGAGCGCCTGCGCCCATTGGTGGCCGAGCATTCGCTGATCTTCTCGCGCGCCATGCTGGGCTTCGACGCCTGGACCGAGGCCGAGGCGCGGCAATTCGCCCCCGTGCCGCAGCGCCTGGTGCGCCGGCATGCGGGCTCGGGGCGGATCGCGCTGTTCCTGTCCTCGCATATCGGGCGCATCCGCGGCATGCCCGTGCCCGAGGCGCTGATGCTGCTGCGCGACCTGACCGAGCACGCGACGCAGCCGCGCTTCGTGTATTCGCACCGCTGGGCGGTGCATGACCTGGTGATGTGGGACAACCGCTGCACCCTGCACCGGGGTCGTGCCTATGACGACCAGCGCTTCGCGCGCGACATGCGCCGCGTGACGCTGTCGGATGTGGCACCCACGCTGGATCAGGTCGCGGCCTGATCCCCGCTTGTGCAGGCGTGCCCGGCGGCCCATGTTGAAGGGGCGAAGCTGCCCGGTGCGTCAGGCTCAGACATCCCCGGGGCCAATACGCAACTCCCGGGAACTGGCGCTGGCCGGATCGTGGTCCGGCCATCCGGTGCCCACCTGCTTATGGCAGGCCTTGGGAGGATGCAGACGCCAACGGCCAGGGCGGCTTCGCACCCCTCATCCGGCCGCGTTCCCTTCCAGGCCCTGGGCCATCCCCTCGATGCGCTCGGCGATGCGCGTGAGGCGCTCGGCCAACGCAGGGTCGGTGAGCGCCGGGTCGGGGCCGGCGGCCATGGGAGCAGGCGGCGCGGCCTCCGCTTCGGCCAGCGCGCGCTGCGCGCGGTGCAGGTCGGTGCGCAGGTCATTGGCCTCATCGGCCAGCAGCAGCGCGACATGCAGCAGCATCCGCGATTCACTGAGCTGCCCGCCCAGGCCGCGCAGCAGCCCGACCTTCTCCTCGATCTGCCCGACCAGCGCGAGGACGTGCTGCTCCTCGCCATCGCGGCAGCCGATGGCGTGGTTGTAGCCGTTCACCCGGACATTCACCTGGCCCATCGGCGGCTCCCTTCCAAGCTGGCGGGGGCCGGCATCAGCCCTCGGCCTCCTCGAGCGCGGCGCGCAGCCGGCTCAGCGTCTCATCCAGACGGGCGGAGAGGGCCGCGACCTCGGCGCGCGGCACGCCTTCTTCGCCCTGCTCGGCCCGCCAGCGCGACAGCGCTTCCGCAAGACGGTCCAGTGCCGCTTCAAGCCGCGCGACGGCGAGGGCGGTGCTGTCCTCTGTGCCCGACACGACGCCCTCCCGGCGGCCTCCCGTTGCATGGCCGCGCCGGCCGGTGACTCGACCGCGCGGCGCGACTGGTGCACCAGCGTTGGCATGGGCGGCAAGGAGGGTCAACCGCGCTGTGTCATCG
>SKWC01000017.1 GCA_007129145.1 Rubritepida sp. | reverse complement strand
TTTGAGCTGAGACCGATGCCAGGAATTCCCTGCGGGCTGGCTCCGGGAGGGCATCCACCTTGTGGACTACACGGTTCCACCAGTCTGCCACTCGGTCCAGGGCAGGACGGAGAGCCGACCAGATCGGCTTCAGATCATCGGTGCGAAGGTCGCTGCCGGGCTTTACCGTCCATTTTCCCTGGTCGGATCTGAGCAGGGTCCCGGCAAGAACCGCGGCGGCGGCGCGTACGGATGTCTCTACGGCCCGTGTTGCCTGCTTCAGCCGCTCCTCGGCTGCGGCAAGCTTTGCTCTAGCCTCTTTCTCCATGGCCTTCGCCCGCGCTTCAGCCTCGTGGGCCACCGTGCGGGCGGCTTCCGCGTCGACCATCATCGCGCGATAGGCATCCGGGCCGAGATGCTCCACGCCGGTCTCGGACTTCGGCCTGCCGCGCTGCAGCTGTGGGTCGAGATGCTGCCGGGCATAGTCAGCCCAGCTCGAGTTGAGTCCTGCATAGTGCTTCGACTTCTTGCCCGTGTGCTGGAGCGATATCGCCTCGAGGGCCTTGTTGACGCTGACCGTGAGCTTCGATCTGCCACTCTTGTGCTTCTGTTCCGCCAATGGCGCGATGAACAGGTCCACCACCGCCCCGCCTGTCTCGTCGAGGTCCAAGCGAGCGGCATAGCAGCCCCCTCCCGACCAGCTGTCAGCCCAGGCGCGGGCGGCCTCGAGGAGCTGCCTGTTGCGGGGGTTCTTCGGATCATGCAGGGCGCCGGCCGCTTCCACCCAGCTGGGAGAGACCCCCACGAGCATGTGCAGGCCAATCTGCGCGCCTTTCCTCTCACCGGCGCCCATCGCCTTCTTCAGCGCGCGGAAGCTGGCTGCATAGTCCGGCTCTGGTCCCGCATCGATCGCCCAGGACAGGCAGGCGCCGGCCTGGGCGCCCGGACGCATGCGGGGCTTCGAGGTCTCGTCGACGCGCCGTGCGTGGCGGCTCTGATGGCCAAGGTACTGGATGGACTTGATCGGCTTCGAGCGGCAGTAAGCGTAGGGCATGGGACAACTCCTCGGTTGCCCCCATCATAGGATGCCGACCTGAAAATCCGGATCGCGTGCCAATGTGGATCACCTGTCAGGTTCGGGATTGGGACCAATCCCTCACCCACGGGGGGTTGGCCGGACGAGAGGTCCAGGCGCTCCGCTCCAACCCCCTGTCGTGGTCCCCTCGCCGGGGAGACCTCTCCCCGGCCGCCTTGCGGGCTGCGCAGACCCATGGTCCTTGCCGGGGTGGCAGCAGGGAAAGACGCTCCCTTCGGGACATGGCCGAATTGTTCGCCGGCCCGCTTGTCTCGTGACACCTGGCCACAACCCTGAGGGTGTGCTGCAGCTTCATGAATATGCATGACATAACACCCAATGACGGCGCGATAAGGGTTCTGGGTTGTGCTGAGAGCAAGAGATGACCAAGGATCGCCGCGATCTCGCAGTGCTCGGATGTCGGCTGTGAAGCCCCTGGCCATCCCGCTGTGCAAGATCAAAGGGGCAGGCGTACAAGGGGATGACAGCCATGATCTTTGCGGCACCGGAAAACGATGGCGTCGGCGGCCTCCCCCGGAAGACCCGGACGGGTGTGCGGGCATGAGCGCTGTTCCTTTCAACCGCCCGTCCCTGGTTGGTGATGAGATTGACAACATCCTTGAAGCCATCCGGCGGGGACAGCTGTCCGGTGACGGACACTTTACCCGACAGTGCAGCGGGATCGTCTGTCGCCTCACGGGGGCGCAGGCCGCGCTTCTGACGCATTCCTGCACGGCGGCCCTCGAGATGGCCGCGCTTCTGGCCGATCTCGAACCCGGAGACGAGGTCATTATGCCCTCCTTCACCTTCGTCTCGACGGCGAACGCGGTGGTGCTGAGGGGAGCTGTTCCTGTCTTCGTGGACATCGATCCTGAGACGCTCAACATCGCCCCGTCTGCTGTCGCGGAGGCTGTGACACCGCTAACTCGCGCGATCTTTGCGGTCCATTATGCCGGGTTCCCCGCCGACATGGATGCCCTTTCAGACATCGCCCGCGCACATGACCTGCTGCTGGTCGAGGACGCGGCCCAAGCCCTGGGATCCCGTTACAAGGGGCGCCTGGCCGGAAGCCTCGGGGACCTCGGAGCCTTCAGCTTCCATGAGACCAAGAACATCATCAGTGGCGAAGGTGGGGCGCTGACGGTCAACCGGCCCGACCTCGTCTCCCGAGCCGAGATCATCCGTGAGAAGGGGACCAACCGCTCGCTCTTCCTGCGTGGACAGGTCGACAAGTACACATGGGTCGATATCGGATCGTCCTTCCTGCCGGGTGAGTTGATCACCGCATTCCTCCATGGCCAGTTGTCGCGTGCCGAGGAGATCACCGCCCAGAGGTTGGGCATGTTCGACCAGTACATGGAGGCCTTCGCCGATCTCGAGGAGTCTGGCCGTGTGCGCCGTCCCCGCTGGTCGCCCGACTGCGAGGGCAACGGGCACATGTTCTATCTGCTGCTGCGCGATATCGATGACCGGGACGCCTTCATCGCGCATCTTCGGGCGCAGGGGGTCATCGCTCCGTTCCATTATGTGCCTCTGCACAGCGCCCCGGCCGGGGTGCGTTACGCCCGCGCTTCGGGGGACCTGAGTGTCACGAACGACATATCGGCACGTCTGGTCCGGCTGCCACTCTTCTTTGACCTGGGCAGCGAAATCGATTGTGTTATCGAACAGGCGCAGCAGTACCTGGAAAAGATCCCGTGACTGCACGCCCCCTAATCAGCATTGTGTCACCGGTTTACGGTTGCCGTGACTGTCTCATGGAGCTTGCGAACCGTGTTTGTGCAGGCTTTGAGGGTACGGATCTCGACTGGGAGCTCGTTCTTGTCGACGATCGAGGGCCGGACGACCCGTGGCCTGTCATCGCGGATCTTGCCCGCGGTGACGGTCGCATCCGGGGGGTACGGCTTGCCCGCAACCATGGACAGCATCTGGCGATCTGGGCGGGCCTCGAGGCAGCCCGGGGCGACTGGGTCGCGGTGATCGACTGTGATCTTCAAGACGATCCCGGAGTGGTCCCGGCGCTTCATGCCCAGGCCCTCGAATCCGAGGTGGATGCTGTCATCGTCGAGCGCGGCAAATGGCATGATACGCGACTGCGGCGGATGGCATCGCGCGCCTACAGCCGCACGTTGAACTGGCTGACCGGCTTCAGGATCGACAACAACATCGGCAATTTCGGGCTCTACAGTCGCCGGATGGTCAATGTACTGCTGCAGTTCCGGGACAAGGAAGTCTTCCTGCCCGTGATGGTATCCCTGACCGGGCTTCCCCGTGTCCTGTACCGGATTGACCGCTCCGGACGCCATGCCGGGGAGACCTCCTACAACCTGTTGCGC
>SKWC01000144.1 GCA_007129145.1 Rubritepida sp. | reverse complement strand
GACGCTGGAGGCGGCGGCGGCGCATGTGCTGGGCCAGGATGTCGCGGCGGCCGGCGGGCGCGGCGGGTTGATCGCGGTGGACGCCGCGGGGGCGGCCGCGCTGCCCTTCACCACGGCGGGGATGTATCGCGGCCTGGCGCGCGCGGGCGAGGCGCCGCGCGTCGCCATCCACCAGGACTAGCGTCCCAGATCAGCGTCCAAGGCTGGCCCGCTCCAGCCAAGCGGCGCTGTCGGGCACGCGCGCCAGGTCCTTGATCTCGATGTTCAGCCGCGGGCGGCTGCCCAGCGCGGCCAGCGCGTCGAAGACGGCGGGCCAGCGGATGCTGCCCTCGCCCACCCGCCAGTGGCGGTCGGCATAGCCGTCGCTGTCCTGGATGTGCACATGGTCCAGCAGCTCGCCCGCGGCGGTGATGAAGAAATCCACCGGCGGCGCGCCGGTGCTGACATGGGCGTAATAGGCGTGGCCGGTGTCCACCGAAAGCTTCACCGCCGGCGAGCGGAAGGACCGCGCGAGGTGCACCCGGTCCATCGGGTCCTTGTCCTCGATGTTCTCGATGACCAGCGTGATGCCGAGCGCCTCGGCGCGGCGCACCGCATCGCCCAGCGTGTCATGCGCCAGGTCGTGCACCCCCTGCCGCGCCTTCGCATCGGGGCCGATGTTGTTGTGGCCCCAGGTGGTGAAGGGGCTGTGGATGACCATCTGCGTGGCGCCCAGCTCGGCGCAGACATCGAGGCCCTGGTCCATGCGCCGGCGCACCACCGCGCGGATCGCCGGGTCCTTGGAGGCGATGGAGAAGCCCCAGAAGGGGCCGTGGATGCCCAGCCGCCCATCATACCCGGCCAGCAGCGCCTTCGCCTCGGCCACATGGGCGCGCCAGTCGCCGTCCAGGACCTCGGGGCGGCAGAAGGCCTGGAGTTCCAGGTCGCGCTGGTCCGCCAGCACCCAGTCGCGGTGCTGGCGCAGCATCTCGGTGGTGAAGCAGGCGCCCATCAGGGGCAGGGGGGAGTTTCCGGGCATCGCGTCGCTCCATGCGTCGGGCGTGATGCGGGCGGTCTCGGGCCAGGGCGGCCCCTGGGCAAGGCGGTTGCCGTGAAGCTTGCGTGACGTTCAGCGCCGGGCGGCGAAGAACTCCCGCAGCAGGGCCGCGGCCGCCTCCTCCTGCACGCCGCCCACCACCTCCGGCGCGTGGTGGCACTGGGGGCGGCGGAACACCTGCGCGCCATGCTCCACCCCGCCCGACTTCGGGTCATAGGCGCCGAACACCACGCGGGTCACGCGGAACAGGCTGGCCGCCTGGGCGCACATGGCGCAGGGCTCCAGCGTCACCCACAGCGTCGCACCCTCCAGGTGCTTGTCGCCCACCGCCCGGGTGGCGGCGCGCAGCGCCAGCATCTCGGCATGGGCGGAGGGGTCGCGCCGCGCCTCCACCTCATTGCCGGCGCGGGCCAGCAGCGCGCCGCGCGCATCGGTTACCACGGCCCCCACCGGCACCTCGCCGCGGGCGGCGGCGGCGCGGGCCTCCTCCAGCGCGGTCTGCATGGGCGTCATGCCGCCTGTCTGGCGCAGAATCGCGCGCCGCGCCACTTGCGGCGCCTATCCGCTCCGCGCCAGAACACTGCCATGTCCCGCCGCCCCCTCATCGGCCTCACCCTCGATTGCGAAGCGGCCGGAGGCTGGTCCCGCCTGCCCTGGTATGCGCTGCGCCAGAACTACTTCTCGGCCGTGGCCGCGGCGGGGGGGCTGCCGGTCGCGCTGCCGCATGAACCGGCGCTGGCGCTGGAATACCTGGATCGCCTGGACGGGCTGCTGGTCACCGGCGGCGCCTTCGACGTGGACCCGGCGCTGTGGAGCGACCCGCCCCTGCCACCCCACCCGCGCCTGGTGCTCAAGCCCGGCCGCACCGATTTCGAACTCGCCGCCACCCGCGCGGCGCTGGCGCGCGACATGCCGGTGCTGGGCATCTGCGGCGGGCAGCAATTGCTGGCGGTGGCGCTGGGCGCCAGCCTCTACCAGCACATCCCCGACGAGGCGCCGTCACCCATCGCGCATGAGCAGCCCAACCCCCGCACCGAACCGGGCCATGCGGTGGAGATCGCCCCCGGCACGCTGCTGGCGCGGCTGACGGGCTGCCTGTCCATGGCGGTAAATTCGGCGCATCATCAGGCGGTGCGCGAGGCTGGGCCCGGCCTCGTGGTCAACGCCCGCGCCCCGGACGGGCTGATCGAGGGCATCGAGGCCCCCGCGCGGCGCTTCGCCCTGGGCGTGCAATGGCACCCGGAATATGCCGTGGACCCGGCCGACCCGCGCATCATCCGCGGCTTCGTGGAGGCGTGTGGTGGCTGAGGAATCCCGTCCGGAAGGCGAGCGCATCGCGAAATGGCTGGCCCGCGCCGGCGTCGCATCCCGCCGCGACGCCGAGAAGCTGATCGCGGAAGGCCGCATCACGCTGGGCGGCAAGCCCGTGACCCAGCCCGCCACCTTCGTCCAGCCCGGCGACATCGTGACGGTGGACAGCCGCGTCGTGGCCGACCCCGAGCGCACGCGGCTGTTCCGCTACCACAAGCCCGCCGGCCTCGTGACCACGCACCGCGACCCCGAGGGCCGGCCCACCGTCTTCGAGAAGCTGCCCGAGGGGCTGCCGCGGCTGATCTCCGTCGGCCGGCTCGACCTCAACAGCGAAGGCCTGCTGCTGCTGACCAATGACGGCGCGCTGGCGCGGCGGCTCGAACTGCCGGCCAATGGCTGGGTGCGGCGCTACCGCGTGCGCGTCTTCGGCCTGGTGGACGACGCCGGCCTCGCGGCCCTGGCGCGCGGCGTGACCATCGAGGGCGTGCGCTATGGCGCGATCGAGGCGGGGCTGGACAGCCGCAAGGGCGACAATGCCTGGCTTTCGGTGGCGCTGCATGAGGGCAAGAACCGCGAGATACGCCGCGTCATGACCTGGCTGGGGCTCGAGGTCTCGCGGCTGATCCGCACCGCCTATGGCCCCTTCCAGCTCGGCCAGCTGCCGCGCGGCGCGGTCGAGGAGGTGAACCCCAAGGTGCTGCGCGAGCAGCTGGGCCTCGCGCCGCCGCCGCGCCCGCGCCGCTGATGCGCATCATCGCGGGCCGCTGGAAGGGGAAACGGCTGGTCGCCCCGGAAGGCACGGCCACCCGCCCCACCAGCGACCGCGCCCGCCAGGCGCTGTTCGACATGCTCTGGCACGCGCCCTGGGGCGGGCGCGAGGCCATCGAGGGCGCGGAGGTGCTGGACGCCTTCGCCGGCACCGGCGCGCTGGGGCTGGAGGCGCTGTCGCGCGGGGCGTCGTGCGCCACCTTCATCGAGCAGGACCGCCCCGCCTTGGCCGCGCTGCGCGCCAATGCCGCCGCCTGCGGCGCCGAGGCGCGAAT
>SKWC01000199.1 GCA_007129145.1 Rubritepida sp. | reverse complement strand
TGGACGACGCGCCGCTGGTCCTGGCGGCGCTGGGCGACCCGGCGGCGCTCGCCCCGCGCTGCCTCGCCATGGTGGGCGCGCGCAACGCCTCGGCGCTCGGCCGCCGCTTCGCGGAGGACCTGGCCGATTCGCTGGCGGTGCGCGACATCACCATCGTCTCGGGCCTCGCCCGGGGGATAGACACGGCGGCGCATGAGGGCGCGCTGCGCTCGGGCCGCACCGTCGCCGCGGTGGCGGGCGGGCTCGACCAGCCCTACCCGCCCGAGAACGCCAAGCTGCAGGCGCGCATCGCCGCCGAGGGCGGCCTCGTGCTGTCGGAGGCGCCGCTGGGCGCGGCCCCGCGTGAGCGGCATTTCCCGCGCCGCAACCGCATCGTGGCCGGGCTGTCGCTGGGCGTCGTGGTGATCGAGGCCGCGCTGCAGTCGGGCACGCTGATCACCGCGCGGCTGGCCGCCGAGGCGGGGCGCGAGATCTTCGCCGTGCCGGGCCACCCGCTGGATCCCCGCGCGCGCGGCTGCAATGAGCTGCTCCGGCGCGGCGCGCAGATCGTCGAATCGGCGCAGGATGTGCTGGACCACCTGCCGCAGGCGCCCTCGGCCCGGCGTGCGGGGCTGTTCCGCGCCCTGCCCGAAGCGCCCCTGCAAGCACCGGAACCACCCCCGCCCGCCTCCGATGCCGCGGCCCAACTGATTGAAAACATGAGCGCCACCGCCATCTCGGTTGACGAGTTGGGGCGGCGCTGCCAGCTATCGGCCGAGGTGCTCGCCGCCGCGCTGCTCGAACTGGAGCTCACG
The DNA here is from genome assembly GCA_007129145.1 of Rubritepida sp. Lineage (GTDB taxonomy): Bacteria > Pseudomonadota > Alphaproteobacteria > Acetobacterales > Acetobacteraceae > Roseococcus. Next base: position 2,606 of record SKWC01000199.1, on the reverse strand, counting down.
GGGCGCATCGAAACCTTGCCCGGCAACCGGGTGGCCCTGCGATGATCCGGGGCCCCTGAAGGACCTGATCCGTGTCTGACATCGTCGTCGTCGAAAGCCCCGCCAAGGCGAAGACCATCGAGAAGTACCTCGGTGGCGACTACCGCGTCCTGGCCAGCTTCGGCCATGTGCGCGACCTGCCCCCCCGCGACGGCTCCGTCCGTCCGGAGGAGGATTTCGCCATGGACTGGGAGGCGGATGAGCGTGGCCAGAGGCAGCTCAAGGCCATCGCGGCCGCCCTGCGCGGGGCCAAGCGCCTCTACCTCGCCACCGACCCCGACCGCGAGGGCGAGGCGATCTCCTGGCATGTTCAGGAGATGCTGGCCCGCGCTGGCGCGCTGAAGGGCGTGCATGTCCAGCGCATCACCTTCAACGAGATCACCAAGCGCGCCGTGCAGCAGGCCATGGCCGAGCCGCGCGCCCTCGATACCCCGCTGATCGAGGCCTATCTGGCGCGCCGGGCGCTGGACTACCTGGTGGGCTTCACCCTCTCGCCGGTGCTGTGGCGCAAGCTGCCCGGCTCGAAGTCGGCCGGCCGGGTGCAGAGCGTGGCGCTGCGCCTGATCTGCGAGCGCGAGGCCGAGATCGAGGCCTTCACCGCGCGCGAATACTGGACCGTCGAGGCGCGAATGGCGACGCTGGCCGGCGCGCCCTTCGCCGCGCGGCTGACGCATCACGAGGGCCGCAAGCTCGATCAGTTCGACCTGCCCGACGAGGCCAGCGCGCTGCGCGCCAAGGCCGCGGTGGAGGCCGCCGAATGGTCGGTCGGCTCGGTCGAGAAGCGGCGCGTCAAGCGCAACCCGCCCGCCCCCTTCCAGACCAGCACGCTGCAGCAGGAAGCCAGCCGCAAGCTCGGCATGGGCGCGCAGATGACCATGCGCACCGCCCAGCAGCTCTATGAAGGGGTGGACATCGGCGGCGAGACGGTGGGGCTGATCACCTACATGCGCACCGACGGCGTGCAGATGGCGCGCGAGGCCATCCAGGAACTGCGCGCCCATATCCGCCACGACTTCGGCGAGGACTACCTGCCCGGCACGCCGCGCGAATACAGCTCCCGCGCCAAGAACGCGCAGGAGGCGCATGAGGCGATCCGTCCCACCGATGTGGCGCGCACGCCGGAGAAGGTGGCCCGCTATCTGAGCGAGCAGCAGCGCCGCCTCTACGATCTCATCTGGAAGCGCGCCCTCGCCTCGCAGATGCAATCGGCCGAACTGGACCAGACCACGGTGGAGCTGGTCGAGCCCTCCGGCCGCACCCGGCTGCGCGCCACCGGCAGCGTCATCGCCTTCGACGGCTTCCTGCGCCTGTACCGCGAGGATACCGACGACGCGGCGGTGGACGACGAGGAAGGCCGCATCCTGCCCCCCATGCGCGAGGGCGAGCCGTCGCGCCGCGGCGAGGTCAGCGCCACCCAGCACTTCACCCAGCCGCCGCCGCGCTATTCCGAGGCGTCGCTGGTCAAGAAGATGGAGGAGCTCGGCATCGGCCGGCCCTCGACCTATGCCTCGATCCTGCAGGTGCTGCAGGACCGCGAATATGTCCGCCTCGACAAGCGCCGCTTCATCCCCGAGGACCGCGGACGGCTGGTCACCGCCTTCCTGGTCGCCTTCTTCGAGCGCTATGTGGACACCGGCTTCACCGCCGGGCTGGAGGAACAGCTCGATGACATCTCGGGCGGGCGGGCCGAGTGGCGGGCGGTGATGCGCCGCTTCTGGCAGGATTTCCGCGCGGCGATCGACGCGACCGCGGACCTCAAGATCAGCGACGTGATCGACCGGCTGGACGAGGAGCTGGGGCCGCATTTCTTCCCGCGCCGCGCCGATGATCCCACCGCGGCGGACCCGCGCGCCTGCCCCTCCTGCGGCTCGGGCCGGCTCGGGCTGCGGCTGGGGCGCACGGGCGCCTTCATCGGCTGCTCCAGCTATCCGGAATGCCGCTACACCCGCCCGCTGGCCGTGCCCGGGGCGGAGGGCGAGGCCGCCGCGCTGGCCGATGGCATCCGCGCCCTCGGCACCGACCCGGCCACCGGCCAGGAGGTCACGCTGCGCCGCGGCCCCTATGGCATCTACGCCCAGCTGGGCGAGGCCGGCACGGATGAGAAGGGCAAGCCCACCAAGCCCCGCCGCGCCAGCCTCACGCGCGGGATGGACCCCGAGGCGATGACGCTCGACCAGGCGCTGGCGCTGCTGTCCATGCCGCGCGTGGTCGGGCTGCACCCCGAGACGGGCGAGGAGATCAGCAGCAACCTCGGCCGCTTCGGCCCCTATCTGAAGATGGGCGCGCTGAGCAAATCCCTCGACCGCGACGATGACCCGCTGACCATCGGGCTGAACCGCGCTGTCGCGCTGCTGGCGGATGCGAAGCCGCGCGGCATCACCCTGGGCGAGCACCCCAAGGGTGGGGCGGTGGAGGTGCGGCGCGGCCGCTTCGGCCCCTTCCTGATGCATGGCACGCGGGTCGCCAATTTGCCGCGCGGCACCGAGATGGAGGCCGTCACGCTGGAGGAGGCGGTGACGCTTCTGGCCGAGAAGGGCAAGGAACTGCCCGCCAAGGGCAAGGGCGCG
>SKWC01000059.1 GCA_007129145.1 Rubritepida sp. | reverse complement strand
GCACCCGGCGAGACCCTGCCGCGCGGTGGCGCGGTGGATGTGGCCATGGCCACGCAGCGCAGCGTGGACGCGCTGATCGAACGCGCGGTGGCACTGGCGGATGAGGCGCGAATCGCGATCAACGGCCGGCAGCTGGGCGAGAGGCTGAAGGCGCTGAACCTGCGGGAGGAGGCGGATTTCGAGAAGCTGGCCCGCCTCCCGGACGCCGAGCTGCAACGCGCCATCGGCGCGCCCTCGCCACGGGCGCTGCAGGAGGTGCGCATGGTGCTTCGCAAGGCGCTCGAGAGCCGTTGAGCACCCCGGGCACGGCGCGGCGGCCTTGCAACCGCCGCGCCAGGGGCGCATATTCCGGTCATCACTTCATCTGAGACATTCAGGGGGGTGGCTCTTCGGGGCCGCCTTTTTTGCTTTGCAGCCCGAACCATCGCCACCCGAACGTCCACAGCCCGAAAGGCCCCGCCATGAGGGGCTGGACGCGCGCATCGCCGAACTCGTCGCGCCGACGATCGAGCACATGGGCTATGAGCTCGTGCGTGTGCAGATCAGCGGCAAGGAGCGCCCGGTGGTCCAGATCATGGCCGAGCGCGCCGATGAAGAGCCCTTCACCGTCGAGGATTGCCAGGACATCAGCCACGCCATCGGCGCGGTGCTGGACGTGGCCGACCCGATTCGCGCGGAATGGATGCTCGAGGTGTCGAGCCCGGGGATCGACCGTCCGCTGACGCGAACCAAGGACTGGGAGCGCTTCGCGGGCCATGTCGCGACCGTGGAGATGGAGCTTCCGCTGGATGGGCAGCGGCGTTTCCGCGGCATCGTGCTGGGTGCCGATCCGGAGGCCGCGCGGCTGCGGCTGGAAAACGGGACCGAGATCGCGCTGCCGCGGGCGCAGATCCGCCGCGCCAAGCTGGTGCTCACCGATGAACTGATCGCCGCCACCGCGGCGCCCAAGACAGCGAGGAACTGACCATGACCGCCGACACTGCCGTCCCGCGCCCCGAATATCTTCAGGTGGCCGATGCCGTGGCGCGCGAGAAGATGATCGAGCGCGAGGAGGTGCTGGAGGCCATGGAGATGGCCATGGGCCGCGCCGGCCGGCAGACCTATGGTCAGAACAAGGACATCCGCGCCGACATCGACCGCAAGACCGGGGCCGTGCGCCTCTCGCGCTGGACCCTCGTGGTCGAGGACGAGGCGCTGGAGGATGAGGAAACCCAGATGCCGCTGCGGATCGCGCAGAAGATCCGCCCCGGCATCCAGGCGGGCGAGCACATCGTGGACCCGCTGCCGCTGATCGACTTCGGCCGCATCGGCGCGCAGACCGCCAAGCAGGTGATCGTGCAGCGCGTGCGCGAGGTCGAGCGCAAGAAGCAGTTCGAGGAATACAAGGACCGCGTCGGCGAGATCGTGAACGGCGTGGTCAAGCGCACCGAATACGGGAACCTGATGGTGGACCTCGGCCGCGCCGAGGCGCTGCTGCGCCGCGACGAATGCATCCCGCGCGAGGCCTTCCAGAACGGCGACCGCGTGCGCGCCTACATCTATGACGTGCGCGAGGAGCCGCGCGGCCCGCAAATCTTCCTCAGCCGCACCCATCCGGGCTTCTTGGCGAAGCTGTTCGCCCAGGAGGTCCCCGAGATCTACGACGGCATCATCGAGATCAAGGCGGTCGCCCGCGACCCCGGATCGCGCGCCAAGATGGCGGTGATCAGCCGCGACAGCTCCATCGACCCGGTGGGCGCCTGCGTGGGCATGCGCGGCTCACGCGTGCAGGCGGTGGTGGCGGAACTGCAGGGCGAGCGCATCGACATCATTCCCTGGAGCTCCGACATCGCGACCTTCATCGTGAACGCCATGGCTCCGGCCGAGGTCTCGAAGGTGGTGCTGGACGACGACGACAAGCGCGTCGAGGTGGTGGTGCCCGATGAGCAGCTCAGCCTCGGCATCGGCCGGCGCGGTCAGAATGTGCGGCTCGCCTCGCAGCTCACGCGCTATGACATCGACATCCTGACCGAGACCGGCGAGAGCGAGCGCCGGCAGGAGGATTTCCGCAAGCGCAGCGCGCTCTTCGTCGAGGGTCTCGACGTGGACGACGTGATCGCGGGGCTGCTGGTGACCGAGGGCTATGGCGCCATCGAGGAAATCGCCGAGGTGGAGGACGACGAACTCGCCTCCATCGAGGGCTTCGACGAGAACATCGCCGCCGAGCTGAAGCGCCGGGCCCTCACCTTCATCGATCGCCGCGAGGGAGAGCTGGAGGACCGCCGGGCCGAGCTGGGCGTCGAGGATGCCGTGGTCGAGCTCGGCTACTTCACCAACGCCATGCTGGTGGCGCTGGGCGAGGCCGGGGTGAAGACGCTGGACGACCTGGCCGACCTCGCCTCGGATGAGCTGATCGAGATCCTGGGCGAGGACGCCATGGACGAGGAGACGGCGAACGCGGCCATCATGGCCGCGCGGGCCCATTGGTTTGACGGCGAGGAGCCGGCGGTGGCCGAGCCGCAGGACGAGGCCGTGCAGGGGGATGGCGCGCAGGGGTGAACGAAACCACCGCCGACCATGAGGACGACGCCCTGCCCGATGATGCGGCGGCGCGCGAGCGCGGCCCGCTGCGGCGCTGCATCGTCACGCGCGCAGTGCTGCCCAAGGAGGCGCTGCTGCGCTTCGTGATCGGGCCGGGACGCGAACTCATCCCCGATCCGGGTGGACGTTTGCCGGGCAGAGGCCTATGGTTGACCCCGGATGACGAGGTGTTGCGGAAGGCGTTGAAGCAGGGGGCCTTTGCCCGGGCCGCCAAGGGCGCAGTCAAGGTCCCGGAGGATCTGGGCGGTGTCATCTCCCGCGCGCTGCGTCAGCGGATCCAGGATTTCCTCGGCCTCGCCCGGCGTGGCGGGGCGGCGGTCTCCGGGCGGGAGGCGGTGCTGGACTGGCTGCGGGGCGGGCGCGTCGCGCTGCTCATGCAGGCGTCGGACGGCAGCCCGGCCGAGCGGGAGCGCCTGCTGGGCGGGCGCGATCTCCCGGTCCTCATGCCGCTGACCGGCGCCGAGATGGGCGCCGTCTTCGGCCGGGATCGGGCGGTGCATGTGGCGGTGGCGCCGGGCCGGATGGCCGCGGCGCTTGAGGGTGAGGTCACGCGCCTCGCCGGTTTCGGGTCCCCGGCGGGCCCATTGGTTTTCAGTGTCCCGCGGGCGCCATTGGCCCAGGGACGGGTTCGGAACGGCGGATGAGCGACCAGAACGATCAGGATACGGCGAAGAACCGGTTGAGCCTGCGGCCCTCGGGGCGGCTTGAGCTTGGCGGCAAGACCGTGGACGCAGGCAGCGTCCGGCAAAGCTTCAGCCATGGCCGCAGCAAGGTGGTTCAGGTCGAGGTGGTGAAGAAGCGCGCGCCCGCCCCGGCGGCTCCCAGCGG
>SKWC01000237.1 GCA_007129145.1 Rubritepida sp. | reverse complement strand
CGCGAGGCGCTGCCGGGGCTGGAAATCGAGCCCTGGGAGGACCAGACCTCGGCGCTGCTGGAGAGGCTGCGTGCGCATGAGCTGGACGCGGCGCTGCTGGCCACCGCCCCCGACGCGCCGGATCTGACCGAACGCGCCCTGTTCGCGGAGCCCTTCCTGGCCGCCATCCCGCCCGAGCACCGGCTGGCCGGGCAGGCGGTGGTGGATGAGGCGGAACTGGCCGCCGACATGCTGGTGCTGGCGGACGGGCATTGCCTGCGCGACCAGGCGCTGGCCGCCTGCGGCCAGGGCGGCGCCCCGCCGGGGGCGCTGCGCGCCTCCTCCCTGCCCACGCTGCTGAACATGGTCGCGGCCGGCTATGGCACCACGCTGATCCCGGGGCTGGCGGCCGGCGCGGCCGAGGATGCGGGGATCCTGCTGCGCCCGCTGGCCGCCCAGGCGCAGCGCGTCGTGCGCATCGTCTGGCGCGCGCGTTTCCCGCGCCGCGCGGCGGTGGAGGCGGTGGGCAGCGTGATCGCGGAACGCCTCAGCGCCTTCGCGCAGCACAGCGCCGCGGCCGAGTGAATGATGGAGAAAGGCGGGGGGCTTCTGTTGCCCGGTGCCCCCCAAACCGCGCTTACCTATTCCTAGGCAGCGAGCGCCACGTCCTCGCGGACGTTATCGTTGGCACTTGTGATTTAGCCCGATAACGGCGGTACAATGCCGGGCAAAAGCTGCGTCTTTACCACGCACGTCGAAGCTGTTTCGTCCCCGTGCCGCGCACCCCGACAAGGGTGGCTGGATTGGTGGAGACGCCGGGCACTGCCCCCGGGTCCGTAACGATTATTCCACGCAACGTTTATCGCCATAGCCGCAAGCGGCACACCTCATATAGCGCGGGCGGCTTGCGAATGCGAGGGTTTCAGCCAACAAGGCGCGCGCGAGAGGGTTGCGAAAATGGCATTGACCGAGGCCCAGCAGGCCGAACTGAATGAGGCGCGCGCCGCCCGGCACGAGACACGCCGGCCCAGCGTCCCGGCGCTGGAGGCGCTGCTCCACCAGGCCATCCCGGTGCTGGACCACGGCTTCATCCGGGTGGTGGACTACATGGGCGACGACGCCGCGGTGGTGCAGGCCGCCCGCGTCTCCTACGGGCGCGGCACCCGCGCGGCCAATGAGGACCGCGGGCTGATCCGCTATCTGATGCGGCACCGCCACTCGACTCCCTTCGAGATGTGCGAGATCAAGTACCATGTGAAGCTGCCCATCTTCGTGGCCCGGCAATGGATCCGGCACCGCACCGCCAATGTGAATGAATACTCGGCGCGCTATTCGGTACTGGACCGCGAGTTCTACATCCCCGCCGCCGAGCATCTGGCCGCGCAGTCGGATGTGAACCGCCAGGGCCGCGGCGATGTGCTGCAGGGCGAGGAAGCCGCCCAGGTGCTGCGCCTGCTGCGCGAGGATGCGGCCCGCACCCATGACAACTACGCCTGGATGCTGAACGAGGACGCCGATCCCGCCCGCGCCGGCCTGACGCGGGAACTCGCGCGGATCAACCTCACGCTCAACACCTACACCCAGTGGTACTGGAAGACCGACCTGCACAACCTGCTGCATTTCCTCAGCCTGCGGGCGGATTCCCACGCGCAATACGAAATCCGCGTCTATGCCGAGGCCATGCTGGAGACCGTGCGCGCCTGGGTCCCGCTCTCCTTCGAGGCGTTCCGCGACTACCGCATGGGCGCGGTGACGCTCTCGGCGCAGATGCTGGCGGCGGTGCGGCGGATGCTGGCGGGCGAGGCGGTGAGCCAGGAGGACAGCGGGCTGTCCAAGCGCGAATGGCGCGAGTTGATGGCGGTGCTCGGCCGGTGACGGCGGCGGCGCGGCAACAGGCGCTGCTCGATTTCATCGCGCTGTCGGACCGGCTGAAGCATGTGGACCGGGCCGCGCGCACCGGAGCCCGCCTGGAGAACAGCGCCGAGCACGCCTGGCATGTCGCCATGATCGCCGTGCTGCTAGCCGAGGAATGGACCCCGCGCCCCGACATCGGCCGGGTGCTGGCCATGATCGCGGTGCATGACGTGATCGAGATCGAGGCCGGCGACACCTTCGCCTTCGACGACGCCGGCCTCGCCACCCAGGCCGCGCGCGAGAACGCCGCCGCCGCGCGGCTGTTCGGCCTGCTGCCCGCCGATGTGGGGGCGCGGATGGCCGCGCTCTGGGCCGAGTTCGAGGCGCAATCCACGCCCGAGGCGCGCTTCGCCATGGGCTGCGACCGGCTGCAGGGCTTCGCCCAGCAGGTGGAATGCGGCGCGCCCGCCTGGCGCGAGATCGGGCTGACGCGGGCGCGCAGCCTCGGGCGGATGCAGCCGGCGATGGACCTCGGCGCGCCCTTCGCGCCGATGATCGAACGCCTCTATGAGCGCGCCCTGGCCGAGGGGCTGCTGCTGCCCTGAGGCGCTACCCCCGCATCGCCAGATGCGCGCGCCAGCCGCCGCTGTCGGTGATGTCGGGCGCGCCGGCCACGCCCGCGGCCTCGGCCAGGAAGCCCAGCACGCGCGATCCATCCGCCAGCGTGACCTGGCCGAAGCCCAGCGGCGGCGGGATCTCGGCCAGGAAGGGCCCGATGGCGGCGGCGGGCAGCGCCCAGAGCTCGGCCTCCACCGCGCCGCCGCCCGCCTCCACGCGCAGCATGCCCGGCCGGTTGCCCAGGTCGAACAGCCGATACAGGGGCGCGGTGCGGGCGGCGCGCAGGAAGCGCCCGCCATGGCCGCGCAGCTGCCCGTTCAGCGGCAGGCCGGACATATGCGCGCCGATGGCCAGCAGCGCGATCTCATCGCCCGCCACAGGCGCCGGCGCGGGGGGCGCCGGGCCCAGCCCCGCAGCATGGTGCAGCGCGGCACCCAGCGCGTTCAGCCGCCCCTCGCTGAAGGCGGGCCCGACCAGGGTGAGGCCGGCCGGCACGCCATCGGGGCGGAAGCCCGCGGGGATGGCCAGCGCCGCCAGGTCGCACAGGTTCACGAAATTCGTGTAGGTGCCCAGCCGGGAATTGGCCCCGATCGGGTCGGCCAGCAGCGCCGCGATGGTCGGGATGCCGGGGCAGGTGGGCAGCAGCAGCGCATCCACCCCGGCGAACAATTTCCGCGCCAGCAGGCGTGCCTCGGCGGCGGCGTGGAAATCATCGAAGGCGTCCACGCTGCGGCGGCCCAGCCCGCCCTCCAGGATGGCGCGGGTGACGGGGTGCAGCGCATGGGGCCGCTGCTCAACCCATTCGCGCAGCGCCGAGGTCCGCTCGGCCACCCAGGCGCCGTCATAGAGGCGGCGCGCGACATCCAGGAAGGGCGCGATGTCCACCTCGACCAGCGTGGCACCCAGCGCCGCGGCGCGGCCGAGGCTGGCCGCGAACACCGCCGCATCGCCCGGCGTGTCGAAGATG
>SKWC01000266.1 GCA_007129145.1 Rubritepida sp. | reverse complement strand
GGGTCGGACAGGCTGGGCAGCTTCACCTGGCGCGGCCCCAGCACGCCATCATCCCAGCCGATCTGCCGGCCCGAGAGGCGGAAGCGCCAATAGGGCCGCTTGCCGTTCGCCATGGCGCGGGCGAGCTGCTCCTCGGTCATCTTCAGCGCGGCGCGGTCATAGATGGGCGGGCGGCCCTGGCGGCGCGCCTGCTCGCGCTTGAAGGCGAGTTCCTCCTCGCTCTCCAGGCAGGGGTAGAGGTGGCCGCTCGCCTTCAGCGCCTCGGCCGCGGCGGCGTAGCGCTCCAGCCGGTCGGACTGGCGGATCACATCCCCGTTCCAGTCGAGGCCGAGCCAGCGCAGATCCTCCTCGATGGCCTGGGCGAATTCGGGGCGCGAGCGCTGGGTGTCGGTGTCGTCCAGGCGCAGCAGCATGGCCCCGCCGTGACGGCGGGCGAACAGCCAGTTGGCGAGTGCCACGCGGGCGTTGCCCACATGCAGATAGCCGGTGGGCGAGGGGGCGAAGCGGAGCTTCATGCCTCGTCCTCCGCGTCATCGTCGCCGGCGTCGCCGCGCGGGTCGAGGATGCGCCAGTTGCGCTCTTCGGCGTCGGTGCAGCGGCGCGCGGTGAAATCGGCCAATTCGCTAGCCGAGGTCCAGGCGCCCTCGGCGCCGCCGGCCACCTCGGCGTCCTCGCCGAAGGCGAACCAGGCCTCGCGCACCTGCTGGGCACTCATGCCCGGGGCGCGGCAGACTTCCACGCTGTCGCGCACGCGGCGGCGGGCGAAGGCGTTGGCATGCGCGAGCGAGGAGAAGCCGCGCACCACCTCGATGGGCTCGGCGCCGTTCGCGCCCGAGAGGTCGAGGATGCGCACCTCCACCCCCGCGGCGTCGCCCAGCAGGTCGGCGGGGGTCATGGTCATGCGATCAGCCCGGTGAAGCCGTTGGTGATGGGGTAGCGGCGGTCGCGGCCGAAGGCGCGGCGGCCGATCTTCACCCCCGGCGGCGCCTGGCGGCGCTTGTATTCGGCGCGGTCCAGCATGCGCCAGACGCGCAGCACCAGGGCGCGGTCGAAGCCCTTCGCCACAAGCTCATCCACGCCGCGTTCCTCCTCGACCAGGCCCATCAGGATGGCGTCCAGCACCTCATAGGGCGGCAGCGTGTCCTGGTCCTTCTGGTCGGGCTTGAGTTCCGCGCTGGGCGGCTTGGTGATCACGCGATCGGGCATGACGGGGCCGCGCGGGCCCAGCGCGTCATGCGGGATGTTCTCGTTGCGCCAGCGGCAGACGGCGAAGACATCGGTCTTGTACACATCCTTCAGCACGGAATAGCCGCCGGCCATGTCGCCATAGATGGTGGCGTAGCCGGTGCTCATCTCGCTCTTGTTGCCGGTGGTCAGCAGCATGTGGCCGAACTTGTTGGACATGGCCATGAGCGTGACGCCGCGGATGCGCGACTGGATGTTTTCTTCTGTGATGTCGAGCGGGCGGTTGGCGAAGCTGGGCGCCAGCATGGCGTGGAAGGCGTCCATCGCGGGGCCGATCGGCACCGTGTCGTACCGGATGCCCAGCAGCCGGGCGCATTCGGCCGCGTCCTCCAGGCTTTCCGTGCTGGTGTAGGGCGAGGGCAGCATCACCGCGCGCACGCGCTCCGGGCCCAGCGCATCGGCGGCCACCGCGGCCGACAGCGCGCTGTCGATCCCGCCCGACAGCCCCAGCACCACGCCGGGGAAGCCGTTCTTGTTCACATAGTCGCGCAGCCCCAGCGTCATTGCCGCGTAGATCTGCGCCTCATGGCCCAGCGGGCGCGCCAGCTCCTGCGGCAGGCAGTGCCAGCCCTCCTCGTCGCGGCGCCATTCGCTGATGGCCATCATTTCCTGGAAGGCGGGCAGCCGCATGGCGAGGGAGCGGTCGGCGTTCATCACGAAGCTCGCGCCGTCGAACACCAGCTCGTCCTGGCCGCAGATCTGGTTGAGGAAGACGAAGGGCAGGCCGGTCTCGACCACGCGCGCCACCGCGAGGTCGATGCGCGCCTCGCTCTTGTCGAGTTCGAAGGGCGAGCCGTTGATGGCGATCAGGAGTTCGGCGCCCGATTCCACCAGCGTCTCGCAGACGGCGGGGAACCACCAATCCTCGCAGATCATGAGGCCGAGGCGCAGGCCGCGGAACACCACCGGGCCGGGTGCGGGGCCGGGGGCGAAGACGCGCTTGTCGTCGAAGACGCCGTAGTTGGGCAGTTCGTGCTTGGCGCGGCGCGCGACGATCCGCCCGCCGTCCAGCAGGAAGGCGGCGTTGTAGAGCCTGTCGCCGTCCAGCCAGGGGCCGCCGACGATCAGCCCGGGCCCGCCATCGGCCGTCTCGCGCGCCAGCGCCTCGATCTCGGCCTCGCACATGGCGCGGAAGGCGGGCTTCAGCACGAGGTCCTCGGGCGGGTAGCCGGCGATGGAGAATTCGGGCGTCACCAGCAGCTCCGCGCCGGCGGCGGCGGCCTGGGCGCGCAGGGCGCGGATCTTGTCGGCATTGCCGCGCAGCGCCCCCTCATGGGGGTTCATCTGCGCGAGCGCGATCCGGAGGCTGTCGGTCATCCCCGCGAAGTAGGCGGGGGTTGCGGCCCGGTCAACGCGCGCCGCTCAGGCGGCACCATTGCGCCGAAGCAGGAACTCGCGGCCAAGCTTCACGCGGGGCACGCCGTCATACTCCACGATGTCGGCGGTGGCGTAGGTCTCGTTCCACAGATCGGGGATGAAGCTGCCGGTGCCGACCACATCCACCGGCGCGCGCGCCTCGGCCATGACGCGGCACTTCTCCACCCCGAAGCCCGAGGAGGCGACGATGCGCACCGCCTGGTGGCCCGCGCCGTCCAGCGCCTCGCGCAGGCGCCAGACCGCGGCCGCCGAGACGCCGGTGCCGACCAGGTGGCGCAATTCGCTCTGGCTGCGGTAGCGGCGGATGGCGCCGGGGTTGTGGCGCTCCAGCACGGCATAGGAGGCGGCGGGGTCCAGTCCCTCGATGAAGCGCCCGCCATGGGTGTCCAGGCGCAGCGCGAGCCGCCCCGCGGCGGCGAGTTCGGGGAAGCGGGCGCAGACCGCGAGGCCGTCGGTGATCTCCTGGCCGAAGTAATCCACCAGCACCGTGAGGTTCTCCTCCGGATAGGTGGCGTGGAACATCTCGGCGGCGCGCACGGTGCTGCCGGCATAGCCGATCAGCGCATGCGGCATGGTGCCGCGCCCGGCGTTGTTGCCGAACCAATGCGCCGTGCTGTCATTGGCGTTGCCGATGAAGCCGGCCGCACCCTCGCGCCGCGCCGCGGCGCTGCCCACGCTCGCGGCATAGGCCATCATCTCCTGCATCTCATGGCCGGCGCAGTGGCGCGCCTCCATGGCCAGGAAGCCGGTGCGCGGCAACTCGAGGCACATCTGGTAGGCGTTGTGCGCCGCCACGCAGG
>SKWC01000322.1 GCA_007129145.1 Rubritepida sp. | reverse complement strand
CGCGCCCGATGCGCCGAAGGCCACGGCGCCGAAGGCCGGCAGGATGCCGACATAGCTGAAGACGAAGATGTTCATCACCAGCGTCAGCGCCAGCACGAGGCGCAGGTTGGGCTCGCGCAGGGCGAAGCGCGCGGCCTCGCCGATGCCGCCGAACAGTCCCGCCCCCTGCGCGCTGATGCGCCTGGGCTGCGTGCCGACGCGCAACAGCAGGCCGATGGCGGCCAGGTGCAGCGCGCAGGCGATGGCCGAGACGATGGCGAGGCCGAGCGCGTCGAACAGCACGCCCCCCAGAAGCGGGCCGACGCAGCGCGTGGTGCTGCTGGTGAGCGAATCGAGGGCGATGGCTGGCACCACATCCTCGGGCGGGGCGGCATCGGCCACCATGCGCCGGCGGGTGGCCATCTCGCCGGCGAAGGACAGGCCTGCGACGAGGCCATGCAGCATCAGGTGCCAGGGCTGGAGCAGGCCGGTGAACGCAAGAAGCGCCACCACCCCCGCGCCGACGGCGGCGGTGGATTGCAGCCCGAGCAGCAGCAGGCGGCGGTCCAGACGCTCGGCCAGGGAACCTGCGACCGCGCCCAGCAGCAGCATGGGCAGGGAGCGCATCATCGCCACCGCGCCGACCATCAGGGCCGATTGGGTGGCCTGGTAGGTCCACAGCCCGGCGATGAGCAGTTCCAGCCAGCGCATGGTGTTGGCCACGCCGCCCAGCATCCACAGCCGCCGGAAATCCGGCAGGCCGAGCAGCCGCCGGATGGTGCTGCCCGAGGGCGGGGATGTCACAGCCCCTGGGTCGCCGCGCCGCGCGCCGCGCTCATCGCGTTTCCTTCCCATCCACCCTTGGTGTTCTGAGCAAGGCTAGACCCGGGGCGGCCCGTCGCGAAGCCCCGGAGCGGACACGAAAAACCCCCGCCGGGGAACCCGGCGGGGGCGGGAGGCACGCGCCTGTGTGGTCGCGTCAGGCGCGCCTGGCGACCGCGCTGCGCACCGCGGCGACGATGGCCATGATCAGAAGGATCGCCGTGATGCTGACGAAGGCCGCGCTGATCGGGCGGGTGATGAACACCGTGGCATCCCCGCGCGAGAGCAGCATGGCGCGGCGCAGATGTTCCTCCATCAGCGGCCCGAGCACGTAGCCCAACAGCAGCGGCGCCGGTTCGAAGCGCAGCAGAATCAGGAAGTAGCCAAGCACACCGAAGATCAGCACCATGTAGATGTCGAAGGCGTTGTTGTTCACGCTGAACACGCCGATGCAGATGAACATCAGCACCGCGGGGAAGAGCAGGCGGTAGGGGATCTGCAGCATGCGGACCCACAGCCCGACCAGCGGGATGTTCAGGATGACCAGCAGCACGTTGCCGATCCAGAAGCTGGCCAGCAGGCCCCAGAAGACCTCGGGGTGCTCGGTCATCAGGCGCGGGCCGGGCTGGATACCGGCGATGATCATGGCGCCCAGCATCAGCGCCATGGTCACGTCGCCCGGGATGCCCAGGGTCAGCGTCGGGATGAAGGCGGTCTGGCAGGCGGCGTTGTTCGCGGATTCGGGGGCGGTCACGCCCTCGATGGCGCCCTTGCCGAAGCGTTCCGGCTGGCGCGCCACCTTCTTCTCGACCGCATAGGCCATGAAGGAGGCGACGGCCTGTCCGGTGCCGGGCAGGGCGCCGAAGAAACCGCCCACGCCGGTGCCGCGGATCATCGGCCAGAAGGAGCGCTTCCAGTCATCGGCGGTCGGCAGCATGGAGCGCAGCGTGACGACCGGACGGTCCGACCTTTTCTGGTCGCGCATGCGGTTGATGGAGTTGATCACCTCCGAGATGCCGAAGAGGCCCATGGCCATGGCGACCAGCGGCAGCCCGTCGGAGAGTTCGGGCACGTTGAAGGCATAGCGCTGCTGGCCCGTCTGCACATCGGTGCCGACCATGCCCAGGCACAGCCCCAGCAGCACCATCGCGATCCCCTTCACCGGCGATCCAGTGGAAAGGGTGGATGCCGCGATCAGCCCCAGCAGCATCATGGCGAAGTATTCGGCCGGGCCGAAGGCCAGAGCGACCTCGGCCAGGGCGGGGGCGGCGAAGGTGAAGATCAGGATGCCCAGCGTCGCGCCCACGAAGGAGGCGATGGTGGTCATGAACAGCGCGACGCCGGCGCGCCCCTGCTTGGTCATCGGGTAGCCGTCGAGGCAGGCCACCGCCGCCGCCGGTGTCCCTGGCAAATTCAGCAGGATCGAGGCTGTCGAGCCGCCGTAGTTCGCGCCGTAGTAGATGCCAGCCAGCATCACCAGCGCGGTGGTCGGGGGCACGTAGAACGTGAGCGGGAGCAGCATCGAGATGGTGGCCAGCGCCCCGATCCCCGGCAACACGCCGACGAAGGTGCCCAGCAGCACGCCGATGAAGCAATAGAGCAGGTTCTGCCAGGTGAGCGCCTGTTCAAACCCGAAGGCGATGTTGTTGAGGAGTTCCATCAGAAGTTCCACCTGAACGGCATGAGCGGAACCCCGAGGCCCCACACGAAGATGGCGACGGCAAAGAAGGAGAGCGCGGCTGCCAGCGCCAGCGTCTTCAGCGGGTGCGGCTTGGGCATCGCGTAGGAGGCGATGAAAGTCATCGCGAAGATGGTCGGCACCATGCCCATTCGCTCCAGCAGGAAGGCAAAGGCGGCGACTGCGATGCAGATGATGAAGAAGGGTCGCGCCTCAAAGCCGAACTTCTCGCCTGGGCGGAAGAAGGCGGGGAGCATGATCAGCACGCCGAACACCGCGACGGATCCGCCGAGGACGGCCGGGAAAAAGCCCGGTCCCATTCGCCGCAACGTTCCGATGGCATAGTTTTCAAAGGCATGGTTCATGAACCACAGACCGGCGCAGAGCATGATCAGCCCGCCGATGATGTCCACGTAGTCTCGGCTTGATCTCACGCGGAAACGCTCCCCTGTTATGCGGCTGGCGCACACTAAGGAGGGGGGGGGGACAGGCGCAAGCCTCCCCTGGTGAGCCGGAAAATTTTATGATTGCAACATTCGCCGACGCAAGGCCGGATTGCGCGATTCGCGTGCAGCCTGGCCCAACAAGGCCGCAATCCTGTCCGGAGTGCCTCCCCATGGCCCTGCTGTTCGATCCCTGGCGCCTGCGCGGCGCCGAATTCCGCAACCGCATCGGCGTCTCGCCCATGTGCCAGTATTGCTGCGGCGAGGATGGCCGGCCCACGCTGTGGCATCTGCAGCATCTTCTATCCCGCGCCCTGGCGGGCCCCGGCATGGTCATGACCGAGGCCGCCGCGGTCACGCCCGAGGGCCGGATCACCCCCAATGACCTCGGGCTGTGGGAGGATTCGCAGTTGGCCGGCCATGCGCGGCTTGCCGCCGCCATCGCGGCGGCCGGCGCGGTTCCGGCCATCCAGCTCGCGCATGCGGGTCGCAAGGCGTCGCGGCG
>SKWC01000071.1 GCA_007129145.1 Rubritepida sp. | reverse complement strand
CCGGGCGCGCCACCTCGCCGCCGATCGCCACCACGCCGCCGATGGGCGGCACCAGGATGCGCTCGCCCTCGCGCAGCGCCAGGTCGGGGGGCTCGCCCTCGCCGGCGATGACGGGGTAGAGGTCCACGACGCGCCGCCCGCCCGGCCCCTCCACGCGCAGGTTGCGCAGCGTGCCCGAGCGGCGGATGCCGCCGGCCGCCACCAGCGCGTCCAGCACATTGGCCATGGGCGAGAGGGTGACGACGCCGGGGCGCAGCACCTCGCCGCCCACGAAGATGGTGACCTGGCGCAGCGCGCCCAGGGTGACGAAGACCTCGCTGCCGGGCAGTTCGCGCGCCACGCGGGCCTCAAGCTCGGCGCGCAGGGCGCGCAGGCTGCGCCCGGCGGCGGGGATGGGCAGCAGGTCGGGCAGCATCAGCATGCCCTCGCGCGTGACGCGCAGGCTCAATGTGCTGCTGCTGCGCCCGCGGAAGGCAAGGATGACTTCATCGTCGCGCCCGATGATGTAATCTTCCGGCACGGTGCCGAAGCCGGGGCTGGCGGGGGCGCCGCCACGGAAGGCATCATAGCCGAATTGCCGCAGCGCGGGTTCCAGGCGCTCGGCGAAGAACTGCTCGACCGGCGAGAGGGCCTGTTCCGGCGGTGTGTTTGATGGGGGGATGGCGTTGCGGTTGCGTGGTTCCGGGGGCTGGCCGTTGGCGGGCGCGGGAAAGACGGGGCGCGGCTCGGCCGGCGCACCGGGCGTGCGGCCGGCGCCGGCGTCCAGCAGGCGCTGCAGGATCTGCTCCTGCGCATCGGGCGAGAGGCTGGGCAGGGGCGCGCCACCCGGCAGGGTGGATGGCAGGCTGGGCGGCGCCACCAGGTCGCGCTGTGCCCAGGCGGCCGATTGCTGCCAGCCTGTCAGGGCCAGGGCCATCACCGCGACGCTCAGAAACCCCCGGATGAGCAAGACGTCACCCTTTCTTTCCCCGGTAGCAAGTCTTGCCGCATTTCCCGGCAGCGCCGCAACCATGCCGGGAGGGTTTTTCCGCCATGCCGCTTCAGAACTGGGCGCTGTCGCTTGACGCGGCCCTCCGCCTCGGCCCGCGTCCTGTGATGCTGCGCCTGATCAGCCGCGGCCCGCTGGCGCGCCGGCGCCTGTCGCGCCGCCTGCCCGGCATCTCCCACGCCGACCCGATGCAGGGCGCGGACATCCGCCCCCTGTGGGAGCGGCATCGCTGGGCCGAGATCCCGCGCTTCGCCCTGGCCGGCGAGGCCGGGCGCATCATCCCCTTCGCGGAAGCCTGGATGGCCGCGCACCCGCCCTATGCCGGACCGCTGTGGCTGTGCGGCCAAGAGGCGGCGCTGCGCGCGCTGCACCTGCTGCTGGGCTGCACCCTGGCACGGATCGCCCCGCCGCGCGCCGTGCTGGAGGCGCTGGCGCGGCGTGTCGCGGCGAACCCGTCCTATGCGTTGGCGCAGGACAACAACCACCCGCTCAGCGAGGCCGCGGGGCTGTTCGCCTGCGGCCTGGCGCTGGGCGATGCGGCGATGGCGGCGCTGGGCAACCGCCGCTTCGAGCGCGCCCTGCTGCGGCTGATCGCCCCCGATGGCGCCTTCGCCCAGCCCAGCCCCGCCTATCACCGGCTGATGCTGGATGTCGCCTCCATCATGGAGATCCTGCGCATGCGCCTGGGCGGGCCGCCGCTCTCGCCCGACGGGCGCGGACGCCTGGCCGCCGCCACCGACTGGCTGGACCGCATCACCTGCCGCCAGACCGGCGCGCTGCCCAACATCGGCCACCAGGACGGCAGTTGCTTCGCCGATCTCTCGGGTGCCGGGCCGCGCGATGCGCGGGGCAGCGTCGAGCGCGCGGCGCGGCTGTTCGGCGACGCCACGGCGGGCTTCGGGGACGATCCGGGCTGCGCGGCGCTCGGCCTGCCCACGCCCCAGGCAAGGCTGTTCCATGAGCCCGACTGGCGCGGCACGGGCTTCATGGGCTGGGCCTCGGAAGGCGCGCGCGGGCTGCTGCGCACGGGGCCGCTGCGCTTCCGCCCCGGCCATGCGGACCTGCTGCATTTCGACCTGTGGGACGGGGCGGTGAACCTGCTGCGCGACGCGGGCAGCTTCGCCTACAACACGCCCGACCCCGCCCGCGCGGCCGGTTTCCAGGCCGCGGCGGCGCACAACACCATCACCTTCGACGACGCTGACCAGATGCCGCGCGTCGGACCCTTCCTCTTCGCCCGCTGGCCGCGCTGCCGCGCCCTGCCGCATGGCGCGGCCATCCGCGACCATGCGGGACGTCGCCACGCGCGCGAGGTGCGGGTGGACGGCCGGCTGTGGCGCATCGAGGACCGCATCGCCGGCCGCTTCCAGCAGGCCGTGCTGCGCTGGCGCCTCGCCCCCGGCGACTGGCGGCTTGAGGCGGATGGCGTGTCCGGCCCGCTGGGGCGGATCACCGTCGCGGCGGACGGGCCCATCCTCCTGTCCCTGGCCGCGAGCGAGGAGAGCCTGGCCTATGGGCAGGCCAGCCCCTGCCCGGTTCTTGAGGTGGTGCTGAGGCCAGGCATTTCGTGCGTTGGGACTGATATCGCGCTCCCATAAACTCATGGTTGCAAAACTTTTTCGTTTGCCCTTTTCTGGCGTCCCCAGGATGGGGTTGTGGCATGGGCGTGGACGAGATCCTTCAGGGGCTGTGGCGGCGGCGCGGCCGGCTGTTGCTGGCCGGAGCCCTGTTCTATGCCCTGGCCGGCGGCCTCGTCTGGCTCTGGCCATCCAGCCATGTGGCGCGCCTCGTGGTCGCGCCGGCCGAGACCACGGGCATCGCCGCCTCCTCCCTGCTGTCCTCGGGCGCGCTGCTGCCGCCCGCCCTGCTGGACCAGCGGCCGAGCGGCAATTTCGCCGTCTATCTGGCGGCGCTGCGCACGCCCGAGGCGGCGCGCGCACTCGCCGCCGACACGCCGATCCTGGCCGATCTCGACACACGGCGTGAGGCTGCGCCGCTGGGGCCGCTGCGCCGGGCGCTGGGCCTGCGCCGTGCGGCCCTTCAGGACGATGTGCAGGGCTTCCTGGAGCGCAACCTCGCCGCCACGCCCTCGCTCACCTCGCTCACCTGGACGATCGAACTGGTGCACCGCGACCGCGCGCTGGCGCTGGCCATGCTCACGCGGCTGCATGAGGCCGCCGAGCAGCGCGTGCGCGACACGCTGGCCGATCTCGCGGCGCGGCGCATCGCCGCACTCCAGGCGCGCCTCGCGGTCGAGGCCGATCGTTTCCAGCGCGAGGCGCTGCATGCGCTGCTGGCGCAACAGCAGCGTTCCGCCCTGGTCGTCGAGGCCGAGGAGGCAGCGGCGGCGCGGCTGATCTCGCCGCCCTCGGTGTCGCTGCGCCCCACCCGGCCCAACCGGCCGCTGCTGCTGGCGCTGCTGCTGCCGGTGGTGGCGCT
>SKWC01000002.1 GCA_007129145.1 Rubritepida sp. | reverse complement strand
GGTCTCCACCGCCGCGCTGGCGCGGACGAGGTCGATGCGCGCGGTCTCGGCCTCGGCCTGGGCGCGGCTTTCCTCCTGGCTCTTCTGTGCGAGCGCGATGGCGCGGGACTGTTCGGCCAGTTCCAGCGCCTCGGCGCGGGCGATCTCGGCGGTGCGGATCGCCTGTTCGCGGGCGAGCTGCGCGGCTTCGATCTGCTGCTCCATGCGGATGCGGGCCTCGGCGGCGGACTGCTCGGCCTCGGCCTTGCGCCGCGCCACCTCGGCCAGCTGGGCGGCCATCAGCGTCTCGATCTCCTGTGCCTGGGCGATCTCGGCGCGCCGTTCCTCGAGGTCGATCTCCAGCTTGCGGCGCGCCGCCTCCATCGCTGCGCGGCGCACGCTGACCTGGGTCTCGCTGTCGATCTCGGCGCGTTCCTTCTTCGACTTGGCGATCACCTCGGCCAGCTTGCGCATGCCCACGGCGTTGAAGGCGTTGTTCTCGTCCAGCGCGGAGAACGGCGTCTGGTCCAGCGCGGTGAGCGAGACGCTGTCCACCTGCAAGCCGTAGCGCGCCACCACCTCGCGCAGGTTCTCGCGCACCTCGGCGACGAAGGCGGCGCGGCTCTCGTGCAGCTCGTCCATGGTCAGCCTTGCGGCGACGGCGCGCAGCGCATCCACCAGCATCCCGTCGATCAGCTCGCGCAGCGCGTCGGTCTGGAAGCTGCGCTTGCCCAGCGTCTGGGCGGCCCGCGCGATGGCGGCGGCGTCGGGGATGACGGAGAGGTAGAACTCCGCCCCGACATCGACGCGCAGGCGGTCCTTGGTGATCAGCGCCGCCTCGCCCCGGCGCTGGATGTCGAGGCGCAGCGTCTGCATGTTCACGCGGGCGATCTCGTGGAAATACGGCAGGGCCAGCAGGCCGCCGTCCACCACCACCCGCCGGCCGCCGACGCCGGTGCGCACGAGGCTGACCTCGTTGGTGGCGCGTTCGTAGAACCACGCGACCAGCGCCACCGCCGCGGCCAGCACCACGATCAGGGCGAGGATCCAGAAGACTGCGCTCATGGTAGGTCTGCCTTTCCTTGCGCGTCAGAGGCCGTGGGCGCCGCACAGGATGTGCGAGGCCATGCCGCCGTCGGTGGGGATGTTGGTGCCGCGGATCCAGCGGGTCATGTCGGACAACAGGAACGCCACCACCGGCGCGATGTCTGCCGGGGTGCCGGGGCGGTCCATGGTCTTCATGTCCTCTTCGGCCCGGGCGCCGAGGGTTTCGACGAAATCCTTCAGGATGGGCGTGTCCACCGGGCCGGGGCTGACGGCGTTCATGCGGATGCCGCGGTCGCGCCAGGTCCAGCGGTGCTGCATGGTCCAGGCGATCAGCGCCTCCTTGGTGAAGAAGTAGCTGCGCCCGCCCTCGTTGGTCACGCCCCAGCGGGCCATGAACTCCGCCAGCCCGTCCCAGTCGAGATCCTCGGAGGCGCGGATCGCCGGGATCGCCTGCGGCCAGCCGAAGCCCGCAAGCGAGGCGAGGTTGACGATGGAGGCGCCGTCCGCGAGCTTCGGCACCAGCGCCAGGGTCAGCCGCTTCAGGCCCAGGAGGTTGACCGCCAGCACCTTGTCCGCCGGGGCGGTGGGCGGCAGGCCGGCGATGTTGGCCAGCCCGTGGATGCCGTCCGGCAGCACATCGACCAGCGCGTCGATGGCGCGGGGGTCGGAGAGGTCGGCGCGATAGAACTCCTCGACATGATCGAACCGGCGGGTGAGGTCCACGCCCAGCACGGTCGCGCCCATCGCGGTGCACAGCCGCGCGGTCTCCAGCCCGATGCCCGAGGCCGAGCCGGTGACGACCACGGTCTTGCCCTTCAGCAGCGGCAGGGCGGACCAGGTCATCGGGGCGGGATGCGTCACGGTCATCAGAACACCGGCGGGAACGGCCGGCCACCCCGGTCGAGGGTGATCCAGCGGGTTTCGGTGAAGGTCTCGACCGACCAGCGGCCGCCGTGGCGGCCGAGACCGGACGCCTTGGAGCCGCCGAAGGGCACGTGGGGTTCGTCGTTCACCGACGAGCAGTTGACGTGGCACATGCCGGTCTCCAGCCGCCGGGCCATGGCCAGCGCGCGCTGTTCGTCGGCGGTGAAGATGCCGGCCGAGAGCCCGTATTCGGTGTCGTTGTTCAGCGCGATCGCCTCGTCATCGGTGCGGAAGGGCACGACGGGCACGACGGGGCCGAAGGTCTCGTCCCGCCAGACGGCCATGTCGGGGGTGACGCCGGTCAGGATCGTGGGCTCGACGAAGCGGCCGCGGATGCCGCCGCCGAGCGCCAGCTTGGCGCCGCGGGCCAGCGCATCCTCGAGCTGCGCCTTGACCCGCGCGACCTGACGGTCGTTGATCAGCGGGCCGATGACATGGGCCTTGTCGGCGGTGTCGCCGACCTTCAGCTTGCCCGCACGCTCGACGAAGCGGCGCAGGAAATCGGTATAGATGCGCTCGTGCACCAGCACCTTCTCGACGCTCATGCAGATCTGGCCCTGATGCATGAAGCTGCCGAAACTGGCGGCCTGGGTGGCGCGCTCCAGATCGGCATCCTCCAGCACGATCAGGCTGTCCTTGCCGCCCAGTTCGACGCAGCATTTCTTCAGATGGGCGCCGGCCTTGGCGGCGATCATCCGGCCCACGGGGGTGGAGCCGGTGAAGGAGATGCCCTTGACGAGCGGGTGCTCGACCAGCTCGTCGCCCATCTCGCCCACATGCTCGCGCGCGCAGGTGACGACGTTGAAGACGCCGGCCGGGACGCCCGCCTCCTCCAGCACCTCGGCGAAGAAGAGGCCGCCCAGATAGGGCGTGTCCTCGGAGGGTTTCAGCACGATGGTGTTGCCCATGGCCATCGGGAAGGCGAAGCCGCGGGCGGTGAGGATGCCGGGGAAGTTCCACGGGCTGATGACGCTCACGACCCCCATGGGAAAGCGGATGCCGGTGGAGAGCTTGCCGTATTCCGACGGCAGCACCTCGCCGATGGAATCGTAGCAGACCGCGGCGGCGGCGCGGAACACCTCGGGGACGTAATGCGCCTCGAACATGCCCTTGCCGAACCAGCCGCCGCCCTCGGCCTGCACGGCGGCGACGAAATCGGGGGTGCGGCGTTCCCAGACCTCGGCGATGCGCAGCATCATGTGGGCGCGGTCGGTGTATTTCGCATTGGCCCAGCCGGGAAAGGCGGCCTGCGCGGCCTCGATGGCGGCGCGGGCCTCGGCGCGGCCGCCGTCGGGCGCCTCGGCCCAGAGGCTGCCGTCGTTGGGGTTGAGGTCGGGGAAGCTGCGCGCGGGGCGCACCCACTGGCCGTTGATGAAATGGCCCTTCAGCGTGCGGGCGGGGCGGGTGTCGAGCATCTCAGCGGTCCTCCGTTCGGGAAGAAGGGGGGCGGGGGGCATCGGCGCGGGCGAAGCCGTCGG
>SKWC01000007.1 GCA_007129145.1 Rubritepida sp. | reverse complement strand
TAATACCGATAATCAGGCCTATAGAAGCTTTATTCCTGTTGTTTCTCTCCTCTACCGGTATTTTGCTCCTGGCTATGACCCCTGTAACAACAGCTGCCAGGGAAAGCGGTAAAACCACTCCCCTGAAAAGTGATACCGCGCCTACTGACTCAACGTTAATTGCAATTGTAACCGATATAACCAGGGCCAGGACACTACCTGCCCCAAGCAGCAACGAAGCCAAAGCTATTTTCGACACAGGCGCTGCAGGCTCTTTGCTATAGTCCTGTGCACTAGTCATTGCGGCAACCTCTCCTCCGCCGTCGGCCCCTTCGCGGTGGATGAGGGGCTGGTGCGCGTGCCCGACGGCCCCGAGGCGCTGGTCCGCATCCACCAGGTCAACACGCGGCGGCTGATCCATGCGCGCTTCCCCGTGGCGGGCGGCCGGGCGGTGGTGGAGGGCGACTACACCCTGGACGGCGTCTCGGGCAGCGGGGCGCGGGTGCGACTGGACTTCCTGGAGCCGGGCGGCACGCGCGGGCGCGGGCTGTTCCCCTCGGGCACGGTCAGCGAGACCATCGAACTTCCCGGCGCGGGCGCCTTCCGCGCCACGCTGGTGGACGCGGCCAGCCCCGCCATGTTCATCCCCGCCGCCGAACTCGGCCTCACGGGCACCGAGACGCCCGAGGAAATCGAGGCGCGCCCCGGGCTGATGGCGCTGCTGGACCGGCTGCGCCGCGCGGGCGGGGTGCGGATGGGCCTCGCCGCCACCGAGGATGCCGTGCCGCTGGCCGGCCCGCGCATCGCGCTGGTCGCACCACCTGTGGAAGCGCGCACGCTGGACGGGCGGACCATCGCGCCAGGGCAGCAGGACATCCTGGTGCGGATGCTGTCCATGGAGCGCGTGCACCGCGCCACGCCGCTGACCGGGGGGATGGCGCTGGGCATCGCCTGCCTGGTGCCGGGCACCGTGCCCCATGCGCTGGCCCGCCCCGCCGCGCCGGGCGCCGAGGAGGTCCGGGTCTGCCACCCCTCGGGGCTGCTGTCGGTGGGCGCGCGGCTGTCGCGCGACGCGCAGGGCGGCTATTGCGCCGATGCGGCGCTGGTGTTCCGCACCGCGCGGCGGCTGATGCAGGGCGAGGTGGCGGTGCCGGCGCGGCTGCTGCCGGGCTGAGCCGGTCAGCCCTGCAATTCCTCGCGCAGCATCTCCAGGCGCAGCCACTCCTCCTCCGCTTCCGCCAGCTTCGCCTCGCGCTCGGCGAGTGCCGTGCTGCGCGCCTCGAAGGCCTTGGGGTCGCGCCGGTAGAGGTCGGGGTCGGCCAGCCAGCCGCGCAGCACGCCGATCTCCTGGCCCAGCCGCTCCATCACCGCCGGCAGCGTGTCCAGCGCGTGCTGCTCCTTGAAGGAGAGCTTGCGCGGCGCCGCCGGGCGCGGCGCTTCCCGCGGCGCCGTCTCTCGCGGGGGGACTTCCCGCCGGGGCGCATCGCGCGCCGCCACCCCCTCCCCGCGCTGCGCCAGCATGTCGCTGTAGCCGCCCGCATATTCCTGCCAGCGCCCCGCGCCCTCGCTCATGATCACGCTGGTGCAGACGCGGTCCAGGAAGTCGCGGTCATGGCTGACCACCAGCACCGTGCCGCCGTAGTCGGCCAGCATCTCCTCCAGCAGGTCGAGGGTTTCCAGGTCGAGGTCGTTCGTCGGCTCGTCCAGCACCAGCAGGTTCGAGGGCGCGGCCAGGGCGCGCGCCAGCAGCAGCCGCCCGCGCTCCCCGCCCGAGAGCCTGCCCACCGGGGTGCGCGCCTGCTGCGGGCTGAACAGGAAGTCCTGCATGTAGCCGATCACATGGCGCGGCGCGCCGCCCACCCAGACCTGGTCGCCGCGGCCTTCGGTCAGCGTGTCCGCGAGTGTCGCGTTCGGGTCCAGGCCCTGGCGCATCTGCTCCAGCGTCGCCATGGCCAGGTTGCTGCCCAGCCGCACGCTGCCCGCATCGGGCGCCAGCCGGCCGGTCAGCAGGTTCAGCAGCGTGGTCTTGCCCGCGCCATTGGCGCCGACGATCCCCACCCGGTCGCCCTTCAGGATGCGGGTGGTGAAGTCCCGCACCACCGCCGCCTCGCCCCAGGACTTGGCCAGGCCTTCGGCGGCGATGACCAGCGTGCCGGATTCGCGCGCCTCGGCCGCCTCCATCCGCACATTGCCCTGCGGCTTCACCCGTGACCGGCGCGCCGCGCGCAGCGCCGCGAGCTCCGCGACGCGGCGGACATTGCGCTTGCGCCGGGCGGTGACGCCATAGCGCATCCAATGCTCCTCGCGCAGGATCTGCCGGCCGAGCTTGTGGGCCTCGCGCTCCTCCTGCTCCAGCACCTCGCTGCGCCATTCCTCGAAACCGGCGAAGCCGCGGTCCAGCCGCCGCGTCACGCCGCGGTCGAGCCACAGCGTCGCCCGCGACAGCGCGGTCAGGAAGCGGCGGTCGTGGCTGATCAGCACCAGCGCGCCGCGGAAGGACGCCAGCTCGCGCTCCAGCCATTCGATGGCGGGCAGGTCCAGGTGGTTGGTGGGTTCGTCCAGCAGCAGGATGTCGGGGTCGGGGGCCAGCACGCGGGCCAGGGCGGCGCGTCGCGCCTCGCCGCCCGAAAGGCGCGCCGGCGCCTCGTCGCCCGTCATGCCCAGGTGGTCCAGCAGGCTGCGCGCGCGGTGCGGATCATCGGCCGGGCCGAGCCCCGCGCGCACATAGTCCAGCACCGTCGCATGGCCCGACAGGTCGGGCTCCTGCGGCAGGCTGCGCAGGGTGGTGCCGGGCTGGAGGAAGCGGCTCCCCGCCTCGGCCTCCAGCGCACCGGCGGCGATGCGCAGCAGCGTGGACTTGCCGCTGCCGTTGCGCCCGACCAGCGCCAGCCTCTCGCCGGGCGAGACGGAGAGCGACGCGCCCTGCAGCAGGGGCGTGTTGCCCAGGGTGAAGCGGATGCCCTCCAGGAGCAGGATCGGCGGTGCGGCCATGCGGGGCGGATGCGGCCCCTGGCGCGGGCCGTCAAGCCGCGGGGGGCGGCCTCAGGGGCGAAGGGCGCGCAGATAGGCCAGGAAATCGTGGATCTCTCCGGGCTCCAGGCGGAATTCGGGCATGCCGGGGTGGCCGGTGGCGATGCCCTCGGCCAGGGCCTCGGCCAGGTGATCCACGGGGTAGCGGGTGGGCAGGTCGCGGAAGGCGGGGGCCTCTCGCATGGGGCTCGGGCTGGTTGCGGCGGTGGCGTGGCAGCGGGCGCAATGGGCTTCCGCGAAGGCGCGGCCGGCGGCGCCGTCGCCGGGCTGGGCGGAGGCGACGGCGGCGGGAATGGCCGCGAGCATGGCGGCGCAGAACAGGTGAAGCGGGTGCATGGCGGAGCCTCCGTGGCGGCGGGCCTCTGTTCCCGCAGCCGGCCGCGTGGACAGGCGGAAGGGCAAGCCGCTCAGCGCTGGGCGCCGAGCATATC
>SKWC01000159.1 GCA_007129145.1 Rubritepida sp. | reverse complement strand
TCCGCGTCACCCCCGCCGGGGCATGAGCACGCCCACCGTCCTGCTCACCCTGGGGCGGCTGCCCAAGGGGCTCGACATCGCGCGCAGCTTCGCAGCCCAGGGCTGGCGCGTGGTGGTGGCCGAGCCCTTCGCGCGCCACCTGGTCGGCGCCTCGCGCCATGTGGCGCGGCGCATCACGGTGCCGCCGCCCAGTGCGGGCAAGCGCGCCTATCTCGACGCCCTGGCCCGCGTGGTGCGCGAGGAGGATGTGCGCCTCGTCGTGCCCGTCTCGGAAGAGACGATGCATGTCGCGCATCTGCGCCCGCTGCTGCCCGAGGGCGTGGGGCTGTTCACCGCCGAGCCCGAACGCCTGCTGCCCCTGCACGACAAATACGGCTTCACCCGCGCCTGCGCCGAATACGGCGTGCGCGCGCCCGAAACCCACTTGCTGGGCAGCGAGGGCGCGCGGGCGCTGGCCGCGCAGGGCGATGTGGCGGTGAAGCCCATCCATTCCTGCGCCGGCCGCGGCTTCCAGCGCATCCGCCAGGGCGAGGCGCTGCCCGCGGGCGGGCCGCCCTCCGTCGTGCAGGCCTTCGTGGAAGGCCGCGAGTATTCCTCCTGCGGCATCGCGCATGAAGGCCGGCTGCTCGGCAACGCCGTCTATCGGGGGGCGATGTTCTCGGGCAGCGTCGCCATCGTCTTCGAGCGCGTCGAGAACCCGGCCATCGAGGAATGGATTGGCCGCTTCGTCGCGGCCTCGGGCCACACCGGCTTCATCTCCTTCGACATGATGCTGGACGCCGGGGGCCGGGTCTGGGGCATCGAGTGCAACCCGCGCCCGACCAGCGGGGTGCATTTCTTCCGCAACCCCGACATCGCCCGCGCCATCCTCGACGGCGCCCCCGTGGCCTTCCGGGCCGAGCGCGAGTTGCAGCAATTCTACTCGGTGCTGACGGCACTCAGCGGGGTGATGTTCCGGCGCGGCTATTTCCGCGTGCTGCGCCGGCTGCTCGGCACGCGCGACGTCAGCTTCGCCTGGCGCGACCCCTGGCCCTCGCTGTCCATGATCTGGACGACCTGGCCCATCATCCAGGCCGCCATGCGCCAGGGCCGTCCCTTCGGCGAGGTGGCGACGCTGGATGTGGGCTGGTTCGAGGGCGATGCCCTCACTTCAGGGTCCTAGGCACCTTCCAGGGCAGCATGGCGTACATGCTGGGATGGGCGAAGCGGTCGAGGTCCAGGCTCTCATGCACGGCCGTCGCCTCCTGGCCCAGCAGCTTCGTGCGGATCTCGCTGCGCGAGTAGAAGGGCGTGTCCTCCAGCGTGCGCACCACCCGCGCCGTGCCATCCTCCGAGCGCGTGGGCCGGCGGATGCGCCACAGCGTGCGCGGCAGTTGCGCGGGCGGCGGCACGGGGATGTCCTCCACCGCGCCGTCATCGGTGACGCGCACCGCGATGTTCTGGTGCGAGCCGTCGCGGCGCTCGGGGTTGTAGAGGATGGCGGTCGCGTCCTGCATGGGCGCGCGGCACCAGTCCCATTCGCGGAAATCCTGCTCCAGCGGCGCGGCCCCCCAGTTGCTGTCGAAATAGGCCGCCCCGGACCAGCGCAGATCCGGGCTGTCCAGCGCCACCTCGACGCGGGAGCGCGCGGCGATGGGAAACCAGTGGTGCCGCCCATGGCTGTCCAGGGTGAAGACGCGGTTGCTGAGCACGCGCGGCGTCACGCGCACCTCGCCGGTCAGCGCCGAGGGGATGGGCGCGGTGCGCTCATTGATGCGGATCACCAGCGTCTGCCCGTCCCAATCCAGGCGCGAGGGGCCGATCTGCAGGAAGTCCGGGCCGCGGGCCAGCGCGCCGCGGCGGCGGTCGGTCATGGCCCAGCGGCGCGGCTTCCCGTAGAGTGCGACATTCAGGCAGCAATGGTTGTGCGGGTCGCCGCCCCCGCCGCGCCGCGCCAGCGCATACCAGGGCGAGAACACCGTGCCGATGAAGGCGATGATGGTGATGCCATGGGCGCCATCGTCCGAGAGCGCATCCACATACCACCAGGCATAGCCGCGCTCGGGCACGGCGCGGTCGAACTCCCAACCTCTCATGATGTCTCCTGCAATGCGGCCGCGGCCGCGAAACCGCCGGACATCGCCGCCATGCCCAGCCCCGATCCGGGATGCGTGCCCCCACCCGCCAGGAACAGCCCGGGCAGGCGGGTGGCGGCGCGCGGGCGCTCGAAGGCGGCGTTCCAGCCATGGATGGCGGGGCCATACAGCGCCCCGCCGGTGCCGGGAAAGCGCCGCGCCCAATCGGAGGGCGTGGTCATCGCGACGCAATCGGGCGCGGCGGTGACCTCGAAGCCGGCCCGGGCCAGCGCATCGAGGCGGGTCCGCGTCAGCCGGCCGCGCAGATCGGCCGGCTCGGGCGCCTCGCCGCGGGCCGGGGCGCTCATGCTCAGCAGCAGCGATTCCTCGGCCGCGACGCCGGCCACGGGTTCCGCACCGCGCTCCAGCGCGAACAGATGCAGGGTGGAGGCGGCAGGCCAAGCCCCGCGCAGCGCCATGGCGGTGTATTCATCCGCGGCCGGGTCGGGGAACACCACGCTGGTGAAGGGCGCGGCACGCCCCTTGAGCCGCCCGCGCATCGCCCATGTCACCGCCGAGAGCGAACGCCGGCGCGGTGCCACGGGCTCCGCCGCGCGCGCCGCCGCCGCGCCGAGCAACCCCGCGCCCAATGCCGCAACATCGGCATTGGCGATCACGGCATCGGCCGCGATCACCTCGCCATCGGCCAGCACGACACCCGCCGCCCGGCCACCCGCCACGCGCACCTCGGCCACCGGGCAGCCCAGCCGCAGCGCGACACCCATGCCGCGCGCCGCATCGGCCAGCGCATCGGCCAAGCGCCAGCAGCCGCCCTCGATCCGCCACAGCCCCTCCTGCTCGATGGCGGCCACCATCATCAGCGTGGCCGGCGCCTGGCCGGGCGCCGCGCCCACATAGGCGCCATAGCCGCCGAAAAGCTGGCGCAGCCGGGGGTCCGCGAAGTGTTTCCCCAGCGCCTCGCCCAGCAGGGCGAAGGGCGACAGGCCGAGCAGCCGCGCAAGGCCGAGCTCGGCCGTCAGGCTCAGCGCGGTGGGCCGCGCCGCCCGCAGGAAGGCGGCATCGAGGGCGGCGCGCAGATCGCGGGCGCGCTGCATGAAGCCGCGATAGCCGCGCGCGGCGGCCGCACCCGCGAAATCGCCGATGGCCTCGGCATTCCGGGCTTCATCGGCGCCCAGGTCCAGGACGCTGCCATCGGGCCAGACATTGCGGCCCAGATGCGTCATCGGCCGCAGCGCCAGCCGCGCCTCCAGCGCGGTGCCGGCGGCGGCGAAGAGTTCCTCGAAGACCGGGCGCAGCGTCAGCAGGGCGGGGCCGCTGTCCACCACCGCCCCGCCCAGCGCGACGCGGCCGAGCTTGCCGCCCGGCGCATCCG
>SKWC01000020.1 GCA_007129145.1 Rubritepida sp. | reverse complement strand
GCAGGGGCAGCACCGCCTCGATGCGGCGCAGATCCAGCGGCAGCGCTTCCTTCAGCGGCATCCCCGGACTGCCGCCGATCTTCATCTTCACGACGGAATAGCCGAGGCCGAGGTAGCGGCGCATCTCCTCGACCAGCGCCTCGACATCCTTGCCCGGCTGGTAGTAGCCGCCCGCGGCATAGACCCAGGCGGCGTCATCGGCCGCGCCGCCGTTGAAGCGGTCGGCCAGCAGCTTCCACAGCGGCACGCCGGCCAGCTTCGCTG
The DNA here is from genome assembly GCA_007129145.1 of Rubritepida sp. Lineage (GTDB taxonomy): Bacteria > Pseudomonadota > Alphaproteobacteria > Acetobacterales > Acetobacteraceae > Roseococcus. The sequence continues at coordinate 3,185 of SKWC01000020.1, read as the reverse complement.
CCGCGTCCCACAGCGCCATGTCCAGCACGCCGACCGCCACCGAGCGGTCGCCATGCCCGCCCGGCTTCTCGTTCTTCATCATCGCCGCCCAGGCGGGCGCGGGGTCGAAGCCGCCATCGGGCAGGACCGGCAGTTCGCCCAGCGCCTCCAGCCGGGGGATGAAGCGCTCGGCCAGCAGGCCGGGCTGGGCGTAGCGGCCGTTCGAGTTGAAGCCGTAGCCGGTGGCGCTGCGCCCGCTGCCCGTCTCGACCGTGATGGCGACGACGCTGGCCGTCATCTTGGAGAAGTCGATGAAGGCGTTGGCGATGGTGCTGCTGATCGGCACCACCCCCTGGCGGATGGATGTGATGCGCATCAGATCGCCTTGGCCGCGCGCAGCGCCGCGATTTCCTCGGCGGAGAAGCCGAACTCGGCCAGGACCTCATCCGTGTGCTGGCCGCGCTCGGGCGTAGGGTTGCGGTTGCACTGCACGCCGTCGATCTGCATGGGCGCGCGGACCAGCTCGATCTCGCCCAGCTGCGGGTGCTGCACCGGCATCGCGAGGCCCAGGTGCTTCACCTGCTCATCCGCGAAGACCTGGTCCATGGAATAGACCGGGCCGCAGGGCACGCCCGCCTTGTTGAACGCCGCGACCCAATGGGCCGAGGTGTTGGTGGCGATCGGCTTCTGCAGCATGGCGTTGGTCTTGGCGCGGTTCTTCGCGCGCAGGGCGTCATTGGCGACGTCGGGGTCCTTCGCCTCCTCCTCGATGCCCAGCACGGCCACGATGCGGTCCCACATCTGCTGCCCGCCGCCGGCCAGGTTCACCACCCCGTCCGAGGTCTGGAACAGGCCGGTGGGCACGGTGGTGGGGTGGTCGTTGCCGGCCTGGGGCGGGACCTCGTGCTTCATGGTCCAGCGGGTGGCCTGGAAGTCCATCATCGCCACCATCGCCTCCAGCAGCGAGGTGTGCACCCAGCGGCCGCGGCCGGTGCTCTCGCGCTCCAGCAGCGCCACCATGATGCCCAGGGCGCAGTAGAGGCCGGCGGTGAGGTCCGCCACCGGGATGCCGGCGCGCACCGGGCCCTGGCCGGGCAGGCCGGTCACGCTCATCAGCCCGCCCATGCCCTGGGCGATCTGGTCGAAGCCCGGGCGCTTGGCATAGGGGCCGGTCTGGCCGAAGCCCGAGATCGAGCCCAGCACGATGCGCGGGTTGACCTTGGCCAGCGTCTCGTAGTCGAGGCCCAGGCGGAACTTCACGTCGGGGCGGAAGTTCTCCACCACCACATCGGCCTTCTCGACCATGCGGTGCAGGGTGGCGCGGCCCTCCTCGGACTTGAGGTTAAGCGTCATGCCGCGCTTGTTGCGGTGCACCAGCTGGAAGTCCGGGCCGTGCCGGGCGCCGCCCAGCCCCTTGCCCGTGTCCACCTCGTCCGTCGCCTCGATCTTGATGACATTCGCACCCCAATCGGCCAACTGGCGGACGCAGGTCGGGCCGGAGCGTACGCGGGTGAGGTCGAGGACGGTGAAGCGGGACAGCGGCATCATGGCAATCGTCTCCCTTGACGAGTTCGCGCGCATCATCCACCGGCCGGGCGGCGCCGCAACCCCGCCCCGCGGCCAAGGAGGAATGCATGTCCGATGAATTGTTGATCGAGCTGCGCGACGGCGTGGTGTTCGTCACGCTGAACCGCCCGCAGGCGCGCAACGCCCTGACCTTCGCGATGTATGAGGGGCTGGCGAAGCTGTGCACCGACGCGAACACGGATGATTCGGTGAAGGCCATCGTCATCACCGGCGCGGGCGAGAAGGCCTTCGCCGCCGGCACGGACATCAGCCAGTTCACGAACTTCCGCACCGCCGAGGACGCGCTGGGCTATGAGGAGCGGATCGACCGGATCATCACCGCCATCGAAACCTGCATCAAGCCGACGATCGCGGCCATCGCGGGCGCCTGCACGGGCGGCGGCGCGGGGATCGCGGCGGTGTGCGACCTGCGCATCGGCGCGGCCAATGCGCGCTATGGCTTCCCCATCGCCAAGACGCTGGGCAACACCCTGTCCATGGCCAATTTCGCCCGGCTTACCAGCATGATCGGCCCGACGCGGGTGATGGACCTGGTCTACACCGCCCGTCTGATGGAGGCCGAGGAGATGAAGACGGTGGGGCTGCTGTCGGAGATCCTGCCCGACCATGCCGCGCTGCAGGCCCGCGCCGCCGAACTGGCCGCCACCCTGGCCGGCCACGCGCCGCTGACGCTGCGCGCCTGCAAGGAGGCGCTGCGCCGGCTGCGCGCGCCGCTGCGCGCCATCGAGGGCGATGACCTCGTGAAGATGTGCTTCACCAGCGAGGATTTCCGCGAGGGTGTCGAGGCCTTCCTGGCGCGGCGGCCCGCGCGCTGGCAGGGGCGGTAGAAAATCCCGGGCGGTGGGAAAACCGCGCGGGCGGCCCAGCCACGCGCGTGCACGCCCGCGTGAGTTCCGCTAACAGGAGGTTCATGAACCCTCGCCCCACCGCCATCGTCCTCGGCGCCGGCATCATGGGCCTCAGCACCGCCTGGGGCCTGCTGCGCCAGGGCTTCGCCGTCCATGTCCTTGACCAGGCGCCGCCGCCCAACCCGCATGGCGCCTCGGTGGACCACCACCGGCTGATCCGCCACGCCTATGGGGCGCGGCGCGGCTACATGCGCATGGTGGACCAGGCCTATGCCGCCTGGGACGCGCTGTGGGCCGATCTGGGCCAGGCGCTGCATGTGCAGACCGGGGTGCTGGCGCTGGACTGCAACCCGGGCGCCGAGGGCGCCTGGATGCGCGAGAGCCGCGCCGCGCTGCGCGACGCCGGCTACCCCTTCGAGGAACTGCCCGAGGCGGCGCTGCGCGCCGGCTACCCGTATCTGGCGACCGATGATGTGGGCGCGGCCTTCTTCTGCCCGCAGGGTGGGGTGCTGCTGGCCGGGCGCATCGTCGAGGCGCTGGCGAAGCACCTGGTGGCGCGCGGCGTCACCTTCGAGACGGGCCGCGCCGTGGCGCTGGACCCCGCCCGCAGTGCCCTGACCCTGGAAGGCGGGGCCAGCCGCGGCGCCGATGTGCTGGTGGTCGCCGCCGGCCCCTGGGCGCCGAAGCTGCTGCCGGGCATCGCCGCGCGGGTGGTGGCCTCGCGCCAGGTGGTGGTGCGCCTCGCCCCGCCCCAGGACCAGCGCGCCGCCT
>SKWC01000410.1 GCA_007129145.1 Rubritepida sp. | reverse complement strand
GGCCGATGCGATGACGCTCGACCCTGCCCTCGGCCCGCTGCTCGCCGGATGGCTCGCGCAGGCGCAGGCACGGCTCGCGGTCGAGCAGGCGGTGGCCGAGAGCCTGCACCAGATCCTCGGCGGCGCGCCGGGCTCGGGCCGATGACCCCCCAGCCGGAGCCGCGCCCCATGCCCTGCCCCCTTCGGCGCCTTGCTGCGGGCGCGCTGCTGGCCGGCCTGCTCGCGCTGTGGCTGCCGGCCGCCGTGGCGGCGCAATCCTCGCTGATCACGCTGCGCGAACCGCTGGTGATCGTCACCTCCGAATCGGTGCTGGCCCTGACCGAGCGGCTGGCCCAGGCCTTCGTCGAACGCCATGCCGGCGCCCCGGCCCCGGTGGTCGAGGCCGACGAGACCGCCGAGGTGTTTCGCATGTTCTGCGCGGGCCTCGGCCCCGAGACGCCCGACATCGCCATCGCCACGCGGCGGATGCCGCGCGCGGTCTACCAGAACTGCCGCACCGCCGGCGTGCGCGAGATCATCGAGGTACAGGTCGGCCTAGGCGCGGTGGTGCTGGCGGCCCGCCGCGGCGACCCCGCCACCGGGCTGAGCGCGCGCCAGCTCTGGCAGGCCCTGGCCGCCGAGCTCCCCGAGGGCGAGGGCTTCCGCCCGAACCCGCACCAGCGCTGGTCCGAACTCGACCCCGCGCTGCCGGCGCAGCCCATCCGGGTGCTGGTCCCGCCCCCCGGCAGCGGCACGCGCGCCATGTTCGAGGATCTGATGCTGGAGGCGGGCTGCCGCTATGTCCCGCAGATCCGCAGCATCTTCGAGGCGGAGTACCGGCGCGCGAAATGCATCACCCTGCGCGCCGACGGTCCGGTGCGCGAGGTGGCCACGCATGAGCGCGCGGGCCTGCTGCTCAGCGCCCCGCCGGGAACGCTAGCCATCCTCTCCTACGCCCAGGTGCTGCAAAGCGGCGGCAATCTCGTCCCGCTCGCGCTGGATGGGGTGGTGCCCAACGTCCCCTCCATGCTCGCCATGGACTACTGGGCCACCCGGGTCGTCTATCTCTACGCCAAGCGCGAGCACGCGCGCACAGTCCAGGGCGTGGGGGTGGTGCGCGGCATCCAGGAATGGCTGCTCGAGGCCACCAGCGAACAGGCGGCCGGGCCCGGCGGCTACCTGGCCACAAGCGGCCTCGTGCCCCTCAGCCCCGCCGACCGCGAGGCGCAGCGCCGCACCGTCACCCGCCAGCGGCTGATGTCGCCATGACCCCGATGCCGGAGACCCGCCCGATGCCCCGCCATCCGCATCCCCTCCTGCTCGCCGCGGCCGGCCTCGCGCTATGCCTGATGGCCGCTCCGGCGGCGGCGCAGGGCAACGGCCCGAATGGACCGCCGCGCGCCCAGCCCGGAACCCCGCTTCAGGACCTGCCCGCGGCCGACACCCTGATCGCCCAGGCCGGGCGCTGGTGGGACGGCCTGCTGTCGAGCTTCGGCTTCGGCGACCATGCCGGAGATCTGATGCGCCGGCACACCGGCATCGCCGCCGATCCCGCCCAGCTGCGCGATGACTTCACCGCGCTCATGGAGGTGGCCGGCTACGGGCTGAAGGAGATCGAAAGCTCGATCGGCCTCGTGCCCACCCTCTCGCTCACCTTCGGCCAGTCGCGCGAACTGACCGCGGCGGATCGCGAATATCTCGAACGCAGCCTCGCCCGCCACGCCGAGCGCCATGGCGGCCCGGTGGCGGCGCTGCAGCGAAGCGTGGTGCAGGCCGTCCTCGACGCCTCCGACATCGGCGGCTTCGCCGTCGAGACCATCCATGTCGAGCTGTTCCCCGTGCCCAGCGTGCGCCTGACGATGGCCCCGCACACCGCCCCGCTGTCACGCGATGCGGGGCGGATCATCCGCGCGCTCGAACGGATGCAGCGCCAGAACGCGACCACCGGAGCGGAGCGGCGCTTCTACGGCCGCGACCTGCCCGGCTGGGTACCGGCGCCGCCGCTGCGCCCCGTGCTCGACCTCGGTTTCCACTGACCCGGCCCCAACGGTCGCAGAACCGCGACGCCGACGAAAAGGATTTTCGCATGCCCCACGCCGAGACCAACCCGCGCAACCGCTTCGCCGAACTGGTGCGCCTGCACACCCAGGGCCGCCGTTTCATCCCCGAGGAACAGGAGCGCCGCCTGCTGGAGGAGGCCGTCACCCGCTACGGCCTGTCGCTGGACGAGGCGACCGGCATGCTACGCGCCGAAGCCAACCAGGGCGAGGCCGCGCTGGAGCGTGAGTTGTCGGGCTCGGTCGCACAGCTCCTGCGCACTTTCTCGGATCGGCGCGGCCGCATCCGGCGCGAGGACTTCCAGAAGGCCGTCGCCTTCTACCGCGCCCGGGCCGGCCAGGCCCTGCCGCCCGCCGAGGCCGAGCGCCGCGTGAAGCGCCTGATGGAGGAGAACGACCTGCAGCCGGCGCGCTCCGGCCGGCTGCTGCCCAACCGCCGCTGGTATCGAGCCATCGAGGCCTGAGAGCCTCGCCCTTCCCAGCCGCGCGGAGGTCCAAGGAATGGACATGTCGCTGATGCTTGCAGTCGCCGGGCTGCCAACGCCCCTGGCCGCGCTGATCACCATCGGTGTGCCGCTTGCACTGGCGCTCGGCGTGGGGGCGGTGATCTTCGCGCTCTTCACCCCGCAGGAATTCGCGCAAAACGCCTTCGTCGGCTCGGTGAAATACGGCTTCGTCGTGCAGATCTATGCGGTAGTGGCAGCCCTCACCCTGGTCGGCGCCTGGGACATCTACCAGACCTTTCGCGACACGCTGCAGCGCGAGGTCGCCATCCTCTATGTGCTGGCCCACGCGGCCGAGGCGTACAACCTGCCAGAACAGGAAGGCTGGCGGCAGGAGATGCGCGACGCCATCCGCGCCTATGCGGCAGCCGTCGTCACCCAGGACTGGCCGCTGATGCAGGCGGGGCTGCCTTCCTCGGGCTCGGATGCGGAATACACCCGCCTCGCCCGCGCCTTTTTCGAGGCGCCCATTCACGCCGACAACCAGCAGGCGGTGGCCGAGAACGCGGCGGGCTGGATCCATTTCCTGGCCGAGGCGCGCATCGCGCGGCTGTCCATCATGTCGCGCACCCTCTCCTCGGTGATCTGGTTCCTGGTGCTGACCGTCTCGGTCGCCGCCATCGCCTTCCAATGGTTCTTCGGCAGCGCCAGCCAGGCCATGCACTACGCCATGGGCAGCGTCATCGCGATCATCGTGGGCGGCGTGCTTCTGGTGGCGCTGAAGCTCGCCTTCCCGCTGGTGGGCGAGGGCGCGCTGCTGACGCCCAGGCCCTTCCTGACGCTGATGGAACTGTCGTGAGGCGCGGCGGCGCCCTGTTGCCATGGCTCGCGCTGGGGGCGCTGCTGCTGGCGCTGCCGCCCGCGCCGCGCGCGGCGGTGGAGGGCATGGCGCTGGCGCTGCCCGGCGGGGGCTG
>SKWC01000324.1 GCA_007129145.1 Rubritepida sp. | reverse complement strand
TGGGGGTCTCGGCGCCCGAGCGGCTGTTCGTCGCCGCCATTGACGCGCCGCGCCGGCGCGTGGTGGTGGGCCGTCGCGAGGATGTGCCGGTGGATGCCGTGACGGTGCGGGAGGTGAACTGGCTGCTGCCCGAGCCGCCACACGGCGCCTTCCCGGTGCGCGCCAAGCTCCGCGGGCGCGAGCAGCCGGCACCCATGCTGGCGGAGTGGAACGGTCAGGCGCTGCGTCTCACGCCCGAGTTGCCCGTGGTGGCGGCTCCCGGGCAGGCGGCGGTGCTGTATGACGGCGAGCGTGTGGTCGCGGGCGGCTTCATCGCGGCGCGATCGGCGGTGGGCGCCGGGCCGAGGGCAGTTGACCGGCCCGCGCCCGCCGCCTAAACGCTGCGGCCTGGATGGCGGCGTAGCTCAGCTGGTTAGAGCACGGCACTCATAATGCCGGGGTCAGCGGTTCAAGTCCGCTCGCCGCTACCATCTGCCATTCCAGCTTCATTCCCCGCGGCGGCGGCTGGTTGATCCATGGACGGCTTGTAAGATGCGGCTTCGGGGGTTACATCGCGCGCCATGAAGCGCGGGCAGGGCGGCCATACCCGGCCCGCGCGTCTCCACCAGCATGGGAGAACCGCCATGACCACCCGCCGTACCCTCCTCGCCGGGGGCGCCGCCGCGCTTGCCGCGCCCCGCGTTGCGCGCGCCCAGACCCGCGATTACATCCTCGCCACCGCCGGCATCGCGGGCACCTACTACCCGGTGGGCGTGGCCTTCGCGACGCTGGTGAAGCTGCGCCTCACCGCCCAGCGCGGCATCGACATGTCGGCGATCTCCTCGGCCGGCTCGGGCGAGAATGTGCGCCTGCTGCGCGAGAACCAGGCCCAGTTCGCCATCATGCAGGGCCTGTTCGGCGTGTATGCGCGCGACGGCAGCGGCCCGGTGGCCTCGGCCGGCCCGCAGGCGAACATCCGCTCCATCATGAACATCTGGGGCAATGTCGAGCACTTCGTGCAGCGCCGCAGCCTCGCGCCCACGGGCACCATCGCCGACCTCGAGCAACTGCGCGGCCGCCGCTTCTCGATCGGCGCGCGCAACTCGGGCACCGAGTTCTCCAACCGCTTCATCTTTGCCAACCTCGGCATCGCCAACCCCGAGGAGTATTTCGACCTGGTGTTCCAGGGCTTCGGCCCGTCGGCCGAGGGGCTGATGTCCGGCACCCTGGACGGCTCCAACCCGGGCGGCGGCATCCCCGTCTCGGCGGTGACGCAGATCTTCGCCCGCCAGGCGGCCGAGTTCCGGCTGCTGTCCTTCACGCCGGAGCAGGCGGCGCGGGCCGATGGCGGCAATGGGCTGTACACGCCGACGACCATCCCGGCGAACTCCTACCCGAACCTCGCCGAGCCCACGCCGACCATCGTGCAGCCGAACTTCCTGGCGGTGAACGCCTCGGTCCCGGCCGATGACGTGTATGAGATCACCAAGGCGATCTTCGAGAACCTGCCCTTCCTCAACGGCATCCATGCCGCGACGCGCGAGATCCAGCTGGAGACCGCGATGAACGGCCTGGTGAACCCGCTGCACCCGGGGGCGGCCCGCTTCTATGAGGAGCGCGGGCTGACCATTCCGGAGCGCATCCGCCCGGTCTGATCCCCGCGTGAGCAGCTCCACCGAAGCGGCTCAAGGGAAGCTGCGCGGCGAGGGATCCCTCGTCGCGCGGTTTCTCTTCTGGGCCGGCGTGATCCTCTCTGCCTGGCACCTATGGCTCAACACCTTCGGGGTGATGAGCGAGCTGCGGGCCTCGGTCATCCATTTCGCGGGCTTCGCCGTGATCGGCGCGCTGGCCTGGCCCATATTCCGCGGCGACGGGTTCCGCGGCTGGGCGGCGCTGGTCATCGACATCGGCATCGCGCTCATGGCGGTGGGCTGCGCCGTCTACCTCATCGCGGGGGAGGTGGCGTTCTACGCGCGCGGCAGCGAGTTCCTCTGGTACGACTGGGTGTTCACCATCGCAGCCCCGGTGATCGCCCTCGAACTCATCAGGCGCACCACGGGCATCGTGGTGCCCATCCTGTGCATCCTGGGCTTCACCTATGTCACGCTCTGGGGGTCGTGGCTGACCGGGGTGCTGCGCTTCCCGGGACTTTCGCTCGAAATCACCCTGTTCCGAACCTTCTATTCCGATGACGGGATGTTCGGGAACATCGCGCTGATTTCCTGGAATCTGGTGGCGATGTTCATCATTTTCGGCGCCTTCCTGCAGGTCTCCGGCGCCGACCGCTTCGTGCTGGATCTCGGGCGCGCCATCGCCAAGCGTCTGCAGGGCGGTCCGGGCTTCGTGGCCGTCATCGCTTCGGCGCTGTCGGGCACCATCTCGGGCTCGGCGGTGGCCAATGTCACCTCGACCGGTGCGGTCACCATCCCGCTGATGAAGAAGGCCGGCTTCAAGCCGCATTTCGCCGCGGGGGTGGAGACCGCTTCCAGCACGGGCGGCGGAATCCTGCCGCCCATCATGGGTGCGGGCGCCTTCATCATGGCGTCCTTCACGGGGGTGCCCTACCTGACCATCGCGGCCGTCTCGGTGGTGCCGGCGCTGATCTTCTTCTTCGGCATCGCGGTGGGTGTGCGCATCCACGCCAAGCGCCACGACATCCGCTTCGTGGACGAGGACGCGCCACCGCTGTGGGAGACGGTGCGCCGCCGCGGCCTGCCCTTCCTCATTCCCTTCAGCGTGCTGATCTACCTGCTGTTCACCGGCGTGGGCCCCGCCTATGCGGCCGGCGCCGCGACGCTGGCCGTGGTGGTCGTGTCCTGGATCTCCGACACGCCGATGGGCCCGCGTCGCATCCTGGAGGCGCTGTGGCTGGGCGCGCGGACCATGGCGCCGACCGCGGTGCTGCTCGTGGGCATCGGCATCCTCATCTCGGCGGTGGCGACGACGGGGCTGGGCAACGTCTTCTCCATCATGATCGAGGCCTGGGCGGGCGGGAATCTCGCGATCGCGCTGGTGCTGATCGCCATCGCCTCGCTGGTGCTGGGGGCGGCGCTGCCGGTCACTGCAAGCTATGTGGTGCTGGCTACGCTGTCGGCGCCGGCGCTGGCAGACATGATCCTGTCGGCCACGGCGCAGGCGCAGCTGGTGGCTGGCAACATTCCCGACATGCTGCGGGTCGTGGCCATGCTGGCCGCGCCCGACATCACCATGCCGCCGCCAGGCACCGGGTTGGACCCGGCCGATGCGGCGCGGCTGCTGGCGAACATCCCGCCCGACATGCGCGGGCAGATCTTCGACGCCACGCTGGCACAAGGTGCCGCGCTGATGGCGCTGCTGTCGGCGCATCTGATCATCTTCTGGCTCAGCCAGGACAGCAACGTCACGCCGCCGGTCTGCATTCCGGCCTATGCGGCGGCCGCGATCGCCAAGGCCTCCCCTATGGCGTCGGGCTTCGTGGCGTGGCGGCTGGCCAAGTCGCTGTATTTTGTGCCGTTGATCATGGCCTACCAGCCCTTCATCACCACCGACATCTGGGTGCAGCTGTCCATCGCGGCCTTCGCCCTTCCGGGCATCTATGCGCTGTCGGCGGCGATCGAGGGTTTCGCGGAGGCGCGGCTGAACACGCTGGAGCGGTTGCTGATGGCGGCGGCGGGCTTCGTGCTGATCGTGCCCTTCGGTGATGTGATCAACTACGCCGCGCTTGCCGTTTTCGTGGCGGTGATGGCGCTGAACCTGGTGCGGGCGCGGAGGGGCGCGGCCGCCCTGGGCTGAGGCTCAGGGCAGGCCGTTGCGGATGTGCGCCCGGAAGCCCGGGCGCTCATTGAGCCGGTCGAGCCAGGCGCCCAGCGCGGGCAGGGCCGGGTCCTGGGGCCCCCGCACCACGGCCCAGCGATGCGCCGCCATGCCCGCGGGGATGTCGGCCAGGGTGAAGGCGTCGCCCGCCAGATAGGGGCCGCCCTGCGTCAGCGCCCTGTCCAGCACGGCCATGCGCACGGCGTATTCGCGCCGGCCAAGCTCCGGCATGCCCGGCCCGTTCCAGGGGGTGAGGCCCAGAACGCCACCCAGGTAACCCAGCCGCATGGGGATGGTCATCTCATAGGCCACCCAATCCATCCAGGCCTCGACCGGGGCGCGGGCATAGGGCGCGCGGGGCAGCAGGTCGTCGCGGCCGCGGGTGTCGGCCAGGTAGCGCATGATGACATGGGATTCCCGCAGCACCGCCGCGCCATCCACCAGCACCGGGACGGTGCCCAGCGGGTTCAGCGCAAGGAATTCCGGGTCGTCGGTCGAGCGATGGCCGCGGCCCCAATCCTCCTGGTTGTAGCGCTCGCCCAGTTCGTCGAGCAGCCACAGAACCTTGCGCACGTTGAAGGCGTCGCGCCGGCCGAGCAGGCGCAGGGCGGGGGGGATGGTCATGGGCGTGCCTCCTTGCGTTGCGCGCCAGCCTGCGCCCCTCCGGGGCGGAAGGACAAGTCCGAAGGCATGGGCAGGCGGCAGTTGCGTGCCGAGCCCCAAGCCGAAAGAATGCGCGGGCAAAAAAACTGGAGGAACACATGTCCGCATATCATCGCCGCGCCCTGCTGGGCGGGGCGGGGGCGCTTCTCGCCAGCCCTGCCGTGATGGCCCAGCCAGCCTGGCCTTCGGGTCCCATCCGCATCATCGCCCCCTTCCCGCCGGGCGGCAGCACCGATGCGCTGTCGCGGCTGATGCAGCCGCATCTAACCGAGACGCTGGGCGTGCCCGTCGTGGTGGAGAATCGCGCCGGCGCCTCGGGCTCGCTCGGCACCGGGCAGGTGGCGCGCAGCGCGCCCGACGGCAATTCCTGGGTGCTGGTCTTCGACACCCATGCGGTTAACCCGGCTTTACAGCCCAACATGGGCTTCGAGACCGAGGCGATGACGCCGCTGCTGCTGTTCGGCACGGCGCCCATGGTACTGACGGTGCATCGCGACCGTCCCTTCCGCACCTTTGCCGAGATGGCCGAGCGCGCCCGTGCCCAGCCAGACACCCTGACCTATGGCAGCATCGGCAATGGGTCGCTCGCGCATCTGACGATGGTGCTGATGCAGCGCGCCACCGGGTTGCAGCTGGTGCACGTGCCCTATCGCGGTGGCGGGCCGCTGGCGGCCGCCGCCATGGCCGGGGAGGTGGACATGCCCATCGCCACCCGCCCGGCGCTGGGCGCGCCCATCGATGCCGGCGCCGTGTTGCCGCTGGCGCAGACTGCCAGCACGCGCTCGCCCAGCATGGCCGATGTGCCGACGCTGCAGGAACTGGGCGTGCCAGGGATCGATGCTCGTGCCTTCTGGGGCTTCCTGGGGCCGGCCGGAATCCCCGAGCCGATCAAGCAGCGCATGGAGGCGGCCGTCCGCGCGGCGCTGGATGTGCCGGAGGTGCGCGCGCGCGTGCTGGCCCTGGGCATCGACCTCGACCCGCAGGGCGAGGCGGTGTTCGGGCCCTTCATCCGCCGGCAGATCGCGCTGTGGGGCCAGGTGGTGCGCGAGAACAACATCCGCCCGGATTGAGGCGCGCGCTGCTCGGGTCAGGCGGCGGCGCTGTCGCGCTCCGCCATGGCCCGGCCCAGCGCCTCGGCGACGCGGATGCCGTCCACCCCGGCCGAGAAGATGCCCCCCGCATAGCCCGCGCCCTCGCCGGCCGGGTAGAGGCCTTCGGTGTTCACGCTCTGGTGGTCGGCGCCGCGGCGGATACGCACCGGCGAGGAGGTGCGCGTCTCGACCCCGGTCATCACCGCATCCTCCATGTCGAAGCCCTGGATGCTGCGGCCGAAGGCGGGCAGCGCCTCGCGGATGGCGGTGATGGCGAAATCGGGCAGGCAGAGCGACAGGTCCGTGGGCGTGACGCCCGGCTTGTAGGAGGGGGCCGCGGTGCCGAGGTGGGTCGAGGGCCGGCCGGCCAGGAAATCCCCCACGCGCTGGGCCGGGGCACGGTAGTCCCCGCCGCCGGCGGCGAAGGCGCGCTCCTCCCAGTGGCGCTGGAAGGCGATGCCGGCGAGCGGGTGGCCCGGGTAGTCCTGTTCGGGCGTGATGCCGACGACGATGCCGGCGTTGGCGTTGCGCTCGGCGCGCGAATACTGGCTCATGCCGTTGGTGACGACGCGGCCTTCCTCGCTGGCGGCGGCCACCACCGTCCCGCCCGGGCACATGCAGAAGGAATAGACGCTGCGGCCGGTGCTGGCGTGGTGGACCAGCTTGTAGTCGGCGGCACCCAGGATTGGGTGCTTCGCGAAATCGCCGAAGCGGGCGCGGTCGATGATGGATTGCGGATGCTCGATCCGCACGCCGATGGAAAAGGGCTTGGCCTCGATGTGCACGCCGCGGCCGTGGAGCATGGCGAAGGTGTCGCGGGCGGAATGGCCGATGGCGAGCACGGCGTGGCGCGTTGCGATGGTCTCGCCCGCTTCGGTGACCACGCCCGCGAGGCGCCGCGTCCCGCCGCGCCTGGTCTCGATCAGCAGGTCGGTCACCTTGGTGCCGAAGCGGTATTCGCCGCCCAGCGCCTCGATCTTGGCGCGCAGGCTCTCGACCATGGTGACCAGGCGGAAGGTGCCGATATGCGGCTTGGCGACCCAGAGGATTTCCTCTGGCGCGCCGGCGGCGACGAATTCCGTCAGCACCTTGCGACTGACCGATTCGGGGGCCTTGATGCCGGAATAGAGCTTGCCGTCGCTGAAGGTGCCCGCGCCGCCCTCGCCATATTGGACGTTGCTCTCGGGGGTCAGGACGCCGCGGCGCCACAATGCCCAGGTGTCCTTGGTGCGTTCGCGCACCACCTTGCCGCGGTCGAGGATGATGGGGCGGAAGCCCATCTCGGCCAGGATCAGCGCGGCGAAGATTCCGCAGGGGCCGGTGCCGATGACGACGGGGCGCTGGAAGGGCGCGTTGGGCGCGCGGGCGACATGGCGGTAGGCGGTGTCTGGCGTGGGGGCGAGGCGGTTGGCGAGGCCGGGGATGCGCGCTGCGCCGCGAAGCAGCGCGGCCTCGTCGGCCACGGTGAAGTCAAGGGTGTAGACGAGCTCGATGGCCGAGCGCTTGCGCGCATCCCAGGCGCGGCGGGCCACGGTCATGGCGCGGATGGCGCCCGGGGCGATGCGCAGCCGCGCGGCGAGGGTGGCGGCCAGCGCCTCGGGCGGGTGGTCGAGCGGCAGGCGCAATTCGGACAGGCGGAGCATGGGCTGCATCTCGCGCGGGGGCGCGCGCCATGCAAGCGCGATCTGCACGGGAGTGCGGTGCACGCGCTTGACGGGAGGGGGCTGTGCCGCCTAAACGGCCACTCTCTCGGGTGGCGCTGGCGTGCCGCCCGCGGTGGTTCGTTGCCTGCTGCGCGGACCACTGTGGCGTTTCCAGTCATGCGGGCCCGTCCACGCCACGCGGCGGTCCCGAAAGGCGCGTGTGATGACCTTTGCAGTGATCCGCACCGGCGGAAAGCAATACCGGGTGACGCCGAATGCGGTGCTCGCCGTCGAGAAGCTCGAGGCGGAGCCCGGTTCGACCGTCACCTTCCATGAGGTGCTGGCCGTAGGCGGCGAGGCCGGGCTGAAGCTCGGCGCGCCGACCGTGCCGGGCGCCTCGGTGGTGGCGACGGTGCTGGAGCAGACCCGCGGCGAGAAGGTGCTGATTCTGAAGAAGCGCCGCCGCAAGAACAGCCGCCGCAAGCGGGGCCATCGCCAGCACCTGACCGTGCTGCGCATCGGCGACATCGCGGCCTGAAGGAGAATCGGCAATGGCACAGAAAAAGGCTGGCGGCTCCTCGCGCAACGGGCGCGACTCTCCCGGCCAGCGGCTTGGCGTGAAGAAGTTCGGCGGCGAGCATGTGCTGGCCGGCAACATCCTGGTGCGGCAGCGCGGCACGCGGATGAAACCTGGTGCGCATGTCGGCGTGGGCCGCGACCACACGCTGTTCGCCCTGATCGAGGGCCATGTGAAGTTCCAGCGCAAGGCCGAGGGCCGGGTGCATGTCTCGGTCGAGCCGGTGAAGCTGGCCGCGGAGTGACGCGTCCCCGCCGTGAGGCGCGTGCGCACGGGGGGCCTCGGCCCCCCTTTTTGTTTGATTCGCCAGTTTGTTTGAGTCGCCCGGTCCCGGATCGCCATGAAATTCCTCGATGAAGCCAAGGTCTATGTCCGCTCGGGCGATGGCGGCGACGGCGTCGTGGCCTTCCGGCGCGAGAAATTCATCGAGTTCGGCGGCCCGGATGGCGGGGATGGCGGCAAGGGCGGGGATGTCTGGGCCGAAGCGGTGGATGGGCTGAACACCCTGATCGACTACCGCTATGCCCAGCATTTCAAGGCGCGCAAGGGAGGCAACGGCGCGGGCAGCGACCGCACCGGCGCCAAGGCGCCCGATGTGGTGCTGAAACTGCCACTGGGCACGCAGATCCTGGCCGAGGACCGCGAGACGCTGATCGCCGACCTGGATGCGGTGGGCAAGCGCGTGCTGCTGGCCCGCGGCGGCGATGGCGGGCGAGGCAACGCGCAGTTCAAGAGCAGCACGAATCGCGCGCCGCGCCGCGCCGACAAGGGCTGGCCGGGCGAGGAGCGCTGGATCTGGCTGCGGCTGAAGCTGTTGGCCGATGCCGGGCTGGTCGGGCTGCCCAATGCCGGGAAATCCACCTTCCTCGCCGCGGTCAGCGCGGCGCGGCCGAAGATCGCGGATTATCCCTTCACCACCCTGTTCCCGCAGCTGGGCGTGGTGCGGTTGAACGCCAGCGAGGAATTCGTGCTGGCCGACATACCCGGGCTGATCGAGGGCGCGGCCGAGGGCGCGGGACTCGGCACGCGGTTCCTGGGCCATGTGGAGCGCTGCCGCGTGCTGCTGCATCTGGTGGATGGCAGCCAGCCCGACCCCGCCGCCGCCTGGCGCCTGGTGCGCCACGAGCTGGTGGAATACGGCGGCGGGCTCTCGGAGAAGCCTGAGGTGGTGGTGCTGAACAAGCTGGACGCCATGACGCCGCAGGCCCGCGCGGCGCGGCACCGCGCGCTGGAGCGTGCCTGCGGGCAGGAGGTGATGCTGGCCTCGGGCGCCACGGGAGAGGGCGTGGCGCAGGTCCTGCGCCGGCTGATGGATGTGGTCCGCGCCGCACGGGGGTGATCGGGCGGGCGGGGCTTGGTTGCCGTGCAGCAATGCGTGTGTTAAGGCGCCCGCGCTGTCGCGGGATGGGCCTGGGCGGCATTTCAGGAACAGGACCGGAACCGCAGGTGGCTGCCGAGAGCATTTCCCTGGATGTGCCGGCCGATGGCAGTGTGGCGGCGCGCTACGCGCTGGCCCTGCTCGGCCTGGCCGATGACAAGCGCGAAGCCGATCCTGGCGCGCTGGACCGCATCGCGAGCGATATGGAAGGCCTGCTTGGCCTCTGCCGCGACGATGCCGGCTTCCGCGCCCTGGTGCAGGACCCCCGGCTTTCCGCGGTGGAGCAGCAGCGCACCATCTTCGCCATCGTCGAGAAGGCGGGCGTCGGTGCGGAGGTCCGCCGCTTCCTGGGCGTGCTGATCCGCAACCGCCGCCTGGCGATCCTGCCGCAGGTGGCGCTGTCCTTCGCTGCGAAGCTGGCCGCGCGCCGCGGCGAGCAATTCGCCCAGGTGACCACCGCCTTCCCGCTGACCGACACGCTGCGCACGCAGATCACGGCGCGCCTGACCGAGTCCGGCTATTCCGGCGTCAAGCTGGTCGAGACCGTGGACCGCGCCGTCCTGGGCGGGCTGATCGTTCGGATCGGCTCGCGCCTCTACGACAATTCGCTCAAGTCCAAGCTGCAACGCCTGCAGTTCGTCATGAAGGGGGCCGCCTGAGATGGAAATCCGTCCGGCTGAGATTTCGGAGATCCTGAAGCAGCAGATCGCGAGCTTCGATGCCGAGGCGAATGTCGCCGAGGTGGGCACCGTCCTGAGCGTGGGTGACGGCATCGCCCGCGTCTATGGCCTGCAGAACGTGATGGCCGGCGAGCTGGTGGAGTTCCCCTCCGCCGGCATCAAGGGCATGGCGCTGAACCTCGAGACCGACAATGTCGGCGTCGTGATCTTCGGCGACGACAAGGGCGTGAAGGAAGGCGACACGGTCAGCCGGACCGGCGCCATCGTGGATGTGCCGGTCGGCAAGGGCCTGCTGGGCCGCGTGGTGGATGCGCTGGGCAACCCGATCGACGGCAAGGGCCCGATCGTGGACGTCGAGCGCCGCCGCGCCGAGCTGAAGGCGCCGGGCATCATCCCCCGCAAGTCCGTGCATGAGCCGATGCAGACGGGCATCAAGGCGATCGACAGCCTGATCCCCATCGGCCGCGGCCAGCGCGAATTGATCATCGGTGACCGCCAGACCGGCAAGACCGCGGTGATTGTGGACACGATCATCAACCAGAAGGACGCCCACGCCGGCACCGACGAGAAGCAGAAGCTCTACTGCATCTACGTCGCCGTCGGCCAGAAGCGTTCGACCGTCGCCCAGCTGGTGAAGCAGCTGGAGGAGAGCGGCGCGCTGGAGTACTCCATCATCGTCGCGGCCACCGCCTCGGATCCGGCGCCGATGCAGTTCCTGGCGCCCTACACGGGCTGCGCCATGGGCGAGTTCTTCCGCGACAACGGCATGCATGCGGTCATCTTCTATGACGACCTGTCGAAGCAGGCCGTCGCCTACCGCCAGATGTCGCTGCTGCTGCGCCGCCCGCCGGGCCGCGAGGCCTATCCGGGCGACGTCTTCTACCTGCACAGCCGCCTGCTTGAGCGCGCGGCCAAGATGAACGACGATTTCGGCGCGGGTTCGCTGACGGCGCTGCCGGTCATCGAGACGCAGGCCGGCGACGTGGGCGCCTACATTCCCACCAACGTCATCTCGATCACGGACGGCCAGATCTTCCTGGAGACGGAGCTGTTCTACAAGGGCATCCGCCCCGCGGTGAACGTCGGCATCTCGGTCTCGCGCGTGGGTTCGGCGGCGCAGATCAAGGCGATGAAGCAGGTTGCCGGCAAGATCAAGCTGGAGCTGGCGCAGTACCGCGAGATGGCGGCCTTCGCGCAGTTCGCCTCGGATCTGGATGCGTCCACGCAGGCGCTGCTGGCCCGCGGCGCGCGGTTGACCGAGCTGCTGAAGCAGCCGCAGTTCAAGCCGGTCCCGGTGGAGGAGCAGGTGGTGGCGATCTTCGCCGGCACCCGCGGCTATCTGGACAAGCTGCCGGTGGCGAAGGTGGGCGAGTTCGAATCGCGCCTGCTGGGCAGCCTGAAGGCGACCGCACCGGATATCATGGAGGCCATCCGCACCGACCGCGAGATCAAGAAGGAGACCGAGGCGAAGCTGGTGGCCTTCCTGGACTCCTTCGCCAAGTCCTTCGCCTGAGCGGCGGGGAGCACCTCCCATGCCCAGCCTGAAGTCGCTGCGCTCGCGGATCAACAGCGTGAAGTCCACGCGCAAGATCACGCAGGCGATGAAGATGGTGGCCGCGGCGAAGCTGCGCCGCGCGCAGAGCCAGGCCGAGGCGGCCCGCCCCTATGCCGAGCGCATGGAGCGGATGCTGGCCTCGCTCGGCGCGTCGGTGCAGGGCAGCCCCGACGCGCCCAAGCTTCTGGTCGGCACCGGCGCCGAGACGGTGCATCTGCTGGTGGTGATCACCGCGGAGCGCGGGCTCTGCGGCCCGTTCAACACCAATGTCGGGCGCTTCGCGCGCAACCGCATCCGTGCCCTTGAGGCGGAGGGCCGCACCGTCAAGATCCTGGCGGTCGGCCGCAAGGGCGCGGCCTATCTGAAGCGGGAGTTCGCCAGCCGTTTCGTGGGCGAGATCAGCTTCGCCGGACAGAAGCGCATCGGCTTCGACGAGGCGGCGCGGATCACCGGCGAGGTGACGGCGCTGTTCGAGCAGGGCGGCTTCGACATCTGTTCGCTGGTGTACAATCGCTTCCGCAACGTCATCAGCCAGACTCCGGTGGAGCAGCGCCTGATCCCCGCGCCGCTGCCCGAGGTGGCGCCTGCCGAGGGTCCCTCGCAGGAATACGAGTATGAGCCGGACGAGGCCGAGATCCTCGCCCGTATCCTGCCGCAGAACCTGGCCATCCAGGTCTACCGCTCGCTGCTGGACAATTCCGCGGGCGAGCAGGGCAGCCGCATGACCGCGATGGACAACGCCACGCGCAACGCGGGCGACATGATCAACAAGCTGACGCTCAACTACAACCGCACACGCCAGGCCAACATCACCAAGGAGCTGATCGAGATCATCTCCGGTGCTGAAGCCGTTTGATCGAAGGGTTTCCGCCATGAAGAACAATGTCGGTCAGGTGACGCAGGTGCTTGGCGCCGTGGTGGACGTGCAGTTCCCCTCGGAACTGCCGGCCATCACCAACGCGCTGCATTTGAAGGTGAATGACGCGACCCTGGTGCTG
This sequence comes from Rubritepida sp., assembly GCA_007129145.1. Lineage (GTDB taxonomy): Bacteria > Pseudomonadota > Alphaproteobacteria > Acetobacterales > Acetobacteraceae > Roseococcus. The sequence continues at coordinate 291 of SKWC01000324.1, read as the reverse complement.
GAAGTCGCGCAGCATCTGGGCGAGCGCACCGTGCGCTGCATCGCCATGGACACCACCGACGGCCTGGTGCGCGGCACCGAGGTGGTGGACACCGGCGCGGGGATCTCGGTGCCGGTGGGCAATGGCACGCTGGGCCGCATCCTGAACGTCATCGGTGAGCCGATCGACGAGAAGGGCCCGGTGCAGGCCGAGAAGACCTACACCATCCACCGCGAGGCGCCGGCCGTCGACGAGCAGGCCACCGCGGCTGAGATCCTGGTGACGGGCATCAAGGTCATCGACCTGCTGGCG
>SKWC01000396.1 GCA_007129145.1 Rubritepida sp. | reverse complement strand
GGTTGAGCTCGAAGGTCGGCATGTATTGCGGCGATGTGGTGGAGATCAGCCAGCCGTTGTTGCCGATGGGAAGAAAGACGCCGATGTCCATGAAGGGGCTCCTGTGCCTTCGGGAAGGCTAGGCCCGGGTTGTCTGCCCAGGCAATGGGCGAATTGATCCTTGGCGGCCGAAAGATAGCTGCCGGGACGCCAATTGCACGAATGAAGTGCAATCGGCTTGCCGGGAAATTAATGCGATTATGCAACGAGTTGCGCATGATTCGGCATGGGCTGGGCGTCGGCGCCTTTCCGCTCCTCGTTATGCGCTGCCCATGCTCGCCAAGCCCGGCCGGCTGGTGCAGGCTTCGACCGATGCGGCGATGCCGCCGGGAGAGAGAGCACATGAACGAGCTGACCAACCTCGCCCACCGGGTGCTTCCGGCCGGGCATTTCGGCAATTTCGCCGCGGACATCGCCATCGTGGAGGGCAAGGGCTCCCATGTGTGGGACGCCGACGGCAATGAATATGTGGACTACCTGCTCGGCTCAGGCCCGATGTTCCTGGGCCACGCCCACCCCGAGGTGACCGAGGCCGTGATGGCCCAGGTGCCGCGCGGCACCACCTTCTTCGTCAACAACCCGCATGGCATCCACCTGGCCGAGGCGGTGGTGGACGCGCTGCCCTGCGCCGAGCAGGCGCGCTTCCTGGCCTCGGGCAGCGAGGCCGACATGTATGCGATGCGCGTGGTGCGCGCCTTCCGCCGGCGCGAGAAGATCCTGAAGTTCGAGGGTGGCTACCACGGCATGAGCGACCACGGCCTCATGTCGCTCTCGCCCAAGCGGCCGGGCAATTTCCCGCACCCCATCCCCGACAGCGCTGGCATCCCCGCCCGCGTCCAGGATGAGGTGCTGGTCGCCCCCTACAACGACGCCGACGCCGCCGAGGCGCTGATCGAGGCGCATCACGACGAACTCGCCGGCGTGATCGTCGAGCCGATGCAGCGGCTGATCCCGCCCGTGCCGGGCTTCCTGCAGCGGCTGCGCGACGCCACCGCGCGCTTCGGCATCCCGCTGATCTTCGATGAGGTCGTCTGCGGCTTCCGCCTGGGGTATTCGGGCGGGCAGGGCTACTACGGCGTGGTGCCGGACCTGTGCACCCTGGGCAAGATCATCGGCGGCGGCTTCCCGCTGGCCGTGGTCTGCGGCCGCGCCGACATCATGGCGCATTTCGACCGCGCCAAGGTGGGCGACGATGGCTTCCTGATGCAGGTGGGCACGCTGTCGGGCAATCCCGTCGCCGCGGTGGCGGGGCTGACCACGCTGCAGGTGCTCAAGCGCCCCGGCGCCTATGACGGCGTCTTCGACATCGGCCGGCGCATGATGGCGGGGCTGAACGAGATCGCGCGCCGCCATGGCGTGCCCGGCCAGGTGGTGGGCGAGCCGATCATGTTCGACTTCGTCTTCGCCGATGGCGAGATCCGCAACCACCGCGACATGCTGCGCGCCGACACCCGCATCTCGGGTCATGTGAACCGGCACATGCGGGCCAACGGCATCCTGAAGGGCGAAGGGAAATATTATATGTCCACCGCCCATACCGAGGCCGACATGGACCGCACCCTGACCCTCTTCGACGAGGCGCTCGCCCGCCTGTGATGCCATGACGCCCAGCCCCACCGACGGCCATCTGGCGCGGCTGCGGGGGCTGGGCGGCTGGCTGGTGCTCTATCCCGACCGGGTGCGCATCATCCGCCGCGGCGCCTGGTTCAACGCGGTGAACGTGCTGTTCCACCTGGAGCGCGAGGTGGAGAGCGTGATCATGCTGCATGAGGTCACGGGCGTGCACCTCGTGCGCTCCTTCCTGCTGGTGCAGTTCCTGCGGCTGACCTATGCCGGCTGCCCGCTGCCGCAGGGCCGCTACCTGCGCGACGCCTTCGCTGAGAACGCCTTCATGTTCCGCCTGACCGACAACCGCCCGCTGGCGCGGATGGTGCAGCGCATCTCGGCCCAGGCCGCGCAGGTGCAGGGCCGCGCCGCCGCCTGACGTGCTGGACAAGCGGCGCGCGCCGCGCACATCTGCGCCCATGGCCGAGCACCCCTCCACCTGGCTGCGCGTGACCGAGGCCGGGCTGTATTGCGAGCCGGGCGGCTTCTTCATCGACCCCGGCCGCGCCGTGGACCGCGCCGTGATCACCCATGCCCACAGCGACCACGCCCGACCCGGCCACGCCCATGTCCTGGCCACCGCCGAGACGCTGGCCGTGATGACCGAACGCCTCGGCCCCGGCCGCGCCGGGACGCAGCAGCAGGCGCTGCGCTATGGCGATGTGCTGGTGGTGAACGGCGTGCGGCTGTGGCTGCGCCCGGCGGGCCATGTGCTGGGCAGCGCCCAGGTCTGCCTGGAATGGCGCGGCGGCCGCGCCGTGGTCAGCGGCGACTACAAGCGCCGGGCGGACCCGACATGCCCGCCCTTCGAGCCCGAGCCCTGCGACATCTTCGTCACCGAGGCCACCTTCGCCCTGCCGGTGTTCCGCCACCCGCCGGCCGAGGCCGAGATCGCCCGCCTGCTGCACAGCCTGACCCTGTTCCCCGAGCGCACCCATGTCATCGGCTGCTATGCGCTGGGCAAGGCGCAGCGGCTGATCGCCCTGCTGCGCGCCGCCGGCTGGGACCGGCCCATCCCGGTGCATGGCGCGCTGGCGCGGCTGTGCGCGCTGTATGGGGAACTCGGCGTGGAACTCGGCCCGCTGGTGCCGGCCACGGTGGCGGGAAAGGAGAAGCTGGCCGGCGCCATCGTGCTGGCCCCGCCCTCGGCCATCGCGGACCGCTGGGCGCGGCGGCTGGCGGATCCGGTCGTGTGCATGGCCAGCGGCTGGATGCGGGTGCGCCAGCGTGCGCGCCAGGGGGGCGTGGAACTGCCCATGGTCATCTCGGACCACGCCGACTGGCCGGAACTGCTGGACAGCTGCCGCGCGGTGCAGGCGCCGGAGGTCTGGATCACCCATGGCCGCGAGGACGCGCTGATCCACGCGCTGGCCGGCATGGGCATCCGCGGCCGCGCGCTGCACCTGGTAGGCCGCGGCGAGGAGGAGGGGGAGTGAGCATCCCCGCCTTCGCCGATCTGCTGGAGCGCCTGGTCTTCACCCCCGGCCGGCTGGGCAAGCTCGCGCTGATCCGCGACTGGTTCGCCACCCAGCCCGACCCGGACCGCGGCATCGGCCTCGCCGCGCTGGCGGGCGAGTTGTCGCTGCGCACGGCCAAGCCCGCCCTGCTGCGGGAACTGATCGCGGCGCGCACCGACCCCGTGCTGTTCGCGCTGAGCTACGATTATGTGGGCGACCTGGCCGAGACCATCGCACTGCTCTGGCCCGAGGATGCGCGCCGCAACGCCCCCGCGCCCGGCCTTGCCGAGGTGGTGGCCGCGCTGGATGCCGCGCCGCGCGCCGCGGTGCCGGAGCTTGTCGCGGGCTGGCTGGACG
>SKWC01000252.1 GCA_007129145.1 Rubritepida sp. | reverse complement strand
TCTGCCGGAATCGGCCTGGCACGCCCGCACCCCAACGCCAAAGGCTGCCTGAATGCTGCGCTTCACCGCGGTGCGCCTGCTGCGCGCCTTCGTCACCATCGTCCTGGTCGTCACCTTCGCCTTCGTGGTCCTGCGCGTCTCCGGCGATCCGGCGCAGATCATCATGGGCGCTGACGCCCCGCCGGAGGCGGTGGACGCCTTCCGCACCGCCTGGGGCCTCGATGAGCCCATCTGGGTCCAGTATTTCCACTATTTCGGCGCGATCTTCTCGGGCGACCTGGGCCGGTCCATGCGCGACGGCCGCGAGGCCATCGTGCTGGTGACCGAGCGCATCCCCGCGACCCTGGCGCTGACCGTGCCGGCGCTCATCATCAAGCTGGCGCTGGGCATTCCCGCGGGCATCCTGGCCGCGCTGTATCGCAATTCCATCATGGACCGGCTGGTGATGGTCTTCGCGGTGGCGGGGTTCACCATCCCCTCCTTCGTGCTGGGGCTGCTGCTGGTGCTGCTCTTCGCGGTCAACCTGGGCTGGCTGCCCTCGGGCGGGCAGGAGAGCTGGCAGCACGCCATATTGCCCGTGATCACGCTCGGGGTCGGCGGCGCGGCGGTGCTGGCCCGCTTCACCCGCAGCGCCATGCTGGAGGTGCTGGGCCAGCCCTATATCCGCACCGCCTCCGCCAAGGGCGTGGCGTGGCGCCTCGTGGTGTCCAACCACGCCCTGCCCAACGCCGCCATCCCGACCGTCACCATCATCGGCTTCATGTTCGGCACGCTCATCGCGGGCGCGGTGGTGGTCGAGAGCGTCTTCTCCTGGCCCGGCGTCGGCCGGCTGCTGGTCACCGCGGTCGCCAACCGCGACCTGGCGGTGGTGCAGACCATCCTGCTGCTGGTGGCGATGACCATGATCACCGCGAACCTCATCGTGGACCTGCTCTATGGCGTGCTCGACCCGCGCATGCGCGGCAGCGCGGGCGCCCGCCGCGCCGGAGGTGCGTGACATGCCCGAGGCGCCCATGCCCGCGAACCCCGCCACCCCCGCCATGGCCGAGGCGGGCGCCCCGCCCGCGCCCCGGCGCTTCACCCTGCCGCCGCCGCTGGTCCTGTTCGGCCTGGGCTGGATCGGGCTGATGCTGGTGGTGGCCATCCTGGCCGATTGGGTCAGCCCCTACGCCTACACCGCGCTGGACCTGCGCAACCGCCTGGCGCCGCCGGTGTTCATGGGCGGCGACTGGCTGCACCCGCTCGGCACGGATGAGCTGGGCCGCGACGTGCTCTCGCGGCTGATCTACTCCATCCGCACCAGCGTGGTGATCGCCTTCGGCGCCACCATCGTGGGCGCGGTGCTGGGCACGACGCTGGGCTTCCTGGCCGCGCATTTCCGCGGGATCGTCGAGCAGGCGGTGATGGCGCTGGTGGATTTCTCGGCCTCCATCCCCTTCCTGATCCTGGCGCTGGCGGTGCTGGCCTTCTTCGGCAATTCCATCACCCTGTTCGTCATGCTGCTGGGGCTGCATGCCTGGGAGCGCTACGCGCGCATCGCGCGGGGGCTCGCCATCTCGGCCTCGGCGCAGGGCTATGCGGGGGCGGTGCGCCAATTGGGGGCGAAGCCGCTGCGCGTCTATGGCAGGCACATCCTGCCCAACATCGCCTCCACGCTGATCGTCTCCATGACGCTGGCCTTCCCCGAGATCATCCTGCTGGAATCCGGCCTGTCCTTCCTCGGCCTCGGCGTGCAGCCGCCCGACACCTCGCTGGGCAACATGGTGGGCTTCGGGCGCGAATACCTGACGCGCGCGCCCTGGATCATGCTGGCGCCGGCGGTGGTCATCGTGCTGACCACGCTGTCCGTCTCGCTGATCGGCGACTGGCTGCGCGACCGCCTCGACCCTACGCTGCGCTGAACAATCGGGAAGGAACGCCCCGCGCATGAAACGCTGCATCATGGTGGCGATGGACGGGCTGCGCCCGGACATGGTGAACGCCGCAAACACCCCCAACCTGGCCGCCCTGGCCGCCGCCGGCACGCGCTTCGTCAACAGCCGCAGCGTCTTTCCGTCCGAGACGCGGGTGGCCACGCCCTCGCTCGTCACGGGCTGCCGCCCGGGCGGGCATGGCATGGTGGCGAACACGCTGTTCGACGCCTCGGTCGCGCCCGACCGGCTGCTGCGCACCAAGCTCGTGTCCGATGTGCTGGCCATGGCGGCCGGCGGCGAGACCCCGCTGCAACGCCCCAGCCTGGCCGAGCGGCTGGACAGGTCCGGCCACCGCTTCGCCCTGGTCAGCGCCGGCACCGGGGGTGCGGCGCGGCTGCTGCACCCGGCGGCCGAGCGCCTCGGTTCCTTCCGCTGGAATGTCGAGGACACCGAAGGCCCCACCGCCGAGGCGGTTCGTGACGCCCTCGGCCCCACGCCGCCGCATGCCACGCCCAACACCGCCCGGGTCGAATTCGCCGGGCGCGTGCTGCTGGAGCACGTCCTGCCGCGCCACGCCCCGGATGTGGCGCTGATCTGGCTGTCCGAGCCCGATGTGGCCTTCCACTGGGCCGGCCTCGGCGCGCCCGAGACGCTGCAGGCGCTGCGCGCCGCCGATGCCGTGCTGGGCGGCATCATCGCCTGGCGCGACGCCCAGCCCAACGCGGCGAACATCGGCATCATCGTGCTGTCGGACCACGGCCATGTGACCGGGCGCGGCAAGCTCAGCCTGGCCGAGGAACTCCGCCGCGGCGGCTTCCGCGCCGGCACCGGCATGCGCGACGACGTGGATGTGGTGGTGGCCCCCGCCTCGGCGCCCGGGCTGTGGCTGCGCGACGCCGCGCTGGCGCCGCAGATCGCGGATTTCCTGGCGACCCAGCCCTGGGCCGGCCCGCTGCTGGCGCGCGATACCGCCATCCTGCCGCGCGCCTTCCCGCTGGCGGCGCTGGGCAGCGCCCATGCCCGCAGCGCCGACCTTGTGGTGACCTTCGCCGGCGACGAGGGCCCCGACCGCTGGGGCCTGCCCGGCAACGCCCCCTTCGACGCGCCCGACGTGCCCGATGGCGGGGGCATGCATGGCGGGCTGCACCGCGCCGAACTCGCCACCGTGCTGGTGATGCAGGGGGCGGGCTTCCGCGCCGGCGCCCTGGCCAAGGAAGCCGCGGACCTCACCGACATCGTGCCCACCCTGCTGCACGGCATGGGCCTGGACACCACGGGCATGGAGGGCCGCCCGCTGCGCGCCGCCTTCGACGCCACGGCCGATGCCGCGCCGGACCGCCTGCTGCTGGAACTCGACCGCGGCTTCGTGCTGGAGGCCATGCGGGCGCCTGGGCATGAGCGCCTCTACCCCACGGCGCTGCGCCGGGCGCGTTAGGCCGCGCCGACCTCCACCACCAGGTTCAGCGCCGCGTCGCAGCGCGCGGCGCTGCCGGGTGGCAGCACCAGGGTGGATTCGCGCTCCTCGACCAGGGCGGGGCCCTGGATGCCGTCG
>SKWC01000285.1 GCA_007129145.1 Rubritepida sp. | reverse complement strand
GGCGGACAGGCCGGCCAGGCCGGCGCCGATGATGGCGATCTGGGGCATCGCTCCATGAATGGCAGCTTGCGCGTGGCGCGCAAGAGCCGTGTCACTGGCCCCAGGCGGGAAAGGGGTCGGGCAGGCGGCGGGCCCGCGCCATCTCCTCGGGGGTGGCGAGGGTGGCGTCGAATGCCGCACGCAGCGCCGCCTCATCCATGCCGATGCCGATGAAGACGATCTCCTGCCGGCGGTCACCGAAGGGCTCCTGCCACAGCCCTTCGATCATGCTGCGCCAGGCAGCATCCTGGGGCCAGCGGTCGCGACCCACCGCTGCCCACCAGTGGCCGGTGGCCTGGTGGCGGCCGATCCGCCCCGCAAGCTGCCATTCCCCCACCCAGGCGTCGCGCGTGGCCAGCCAGAAGAAGCCCTTGGCGCGGACCACGCCGGGCAGGTCGCCCTCGATGAGGGCCTTGAAGCGCGCGGGGTGCACCGGCCGGCGGGCCCGCCAGACAAAGCTCGTGATGCCGTATTCCTCGCTCTCGGGCAGGTGGTGGCCGAACATCGCCTGCTGCCAGCCCGCGGCGTTCTGCGCACGCGCGAAGTCGAAGCGGCCGGTGCCCAGCACCTTGGCCAGCGGCACACGGCCATGCGCGGCCGAGAGGATCTCCGCATCCGGATTGAGCGTGGCAAGCAGTCCCGCCAGCCGGCCCAGCTCGGCCGCGCTGACCAGATCGGCCTTGTTCACCAGGATCACGTCGGCGAATTCCACCTGCTCGGTCAGCAGGTCCACCAGATGCCGGTCGTCGCCTTCGCCCGTCGTCTCACCGCGCGCGTGCAGCGTGTCGGCCGAGGCGAAGTCATCCAGGAAGGCGTGCGCATCCACCACCGTCACCATGGTGTCCAGCCGCGCCACATCGCCGAGCCGGAAGCCGGTCTCGGTGGTGAAATCGAAGGTGGCGGCCACCGGCATGGGCTCGCTGATGCCCGTGCTCTCGATGACGAGGCTGTCGAAGCGGCCCTCGGCGGCGAGCTTCGCCACCTCCTGCATCAGGTCCTCGCGCAGGGTGCAGCAGATGCAGCCGTTGGACATCTCGACCAACCGCTCCTCGGTGCGCGAGAGGCTGCCCGTGTTGCCGACCAACGCGGCGTCGATGTTAACCTCGCTCATGTCATTCACGATGACCGCGACGCGCTTGCCCTCGCGGTTGGCGAGGATGTGGTTGAGCAGGGTGGTCTTCCCCGCGCCGAGGAAGCCCGAAAGCACGGTGACGGGGAGCGGGGCGGTCATGGCCCGGCCTCCTGCGGTTCGTCGAGCACAAGGACAAGGCGGTTGCGCCGGGCCGCGGGCAAGCCTTGGGGCAGCGCCGAAATGGGCGGCGAGCGGTGCAAGACATGCGCGCCCGGCCGGGTGCGGCCGCGGAACAGCGCGACGGCGCCGGCCGGCACGTCATGGATGTGGCCGCCGGCCTCCGGGTCGGCCAGGGTCCATTGCGTGCCGGCGCCGGCATAGGTCACCAGCAGGCGGAACCCCACCGCATCCACATGGAACTTCCGGCAGGCATCGCCGGTCACGCCATCGAGGCGGATGCGCAGCGTCTCGCGCCGGATCAGCGCGCAGAATATCTGCGCGAGGCGCAACGCATCGGCCAACACATCGAGCGGCGCCTCGCCGGGCAGGTCGGCGGCGGCTTGGTCCAGGGCCTCGCCCGGCGCGCCCTCGCCCAGCGCCCGGAAGGGCGCGGCGCGCAGCAGGGGCGAGCAGGCCCGGGGGATGGCGGGCGGCAGTTCGCGCAGCCAAAGCGCCAGACCCACATCCGGGCGTAGCGCGGTGAGCAGCACGGTCTCGGCGGTCGCGATGACCGCGCGTGGGATGGGTTCGGCGGTGGCTTCGGGACCGAAGGCTTCGCAAAGGAATGGCATATCAGTTATAATATAACATACCGACCGGGCTGCAAGGCCCTTGGCTTGCCCTTTCCCGCCCCCCGGCCTATCCGCGCCCGGATCAAGCGGAAAGGAGCCCCCCATGCCCGCCATTGCCGACATCATCGCCCGCGAAGTCCTCGACAGCCGCGGCAACCCCACCGTCGAGGCCGAGGTGGTGCTGGACGACGGCAGCACCGGCCGGGCCATCGTGCCCTCGGGCGCCTCGACCGGCGCGCATGAGGCGGCGGAGCTGCGCGACGGCGACCGCGCGCGCTTCGGCGGGAAGGGTGTGCGACGGGCCTGCGCCCATGTGGAGGGCGAGATCTTCGACGCGATCGGCGGCATGGACGCGGCCGAGCAGGTGAAGATCGACCAGACCATGATCGAGCTGGACGGCACGCCCAACAAGGCGCGGCTTGGGGCGAACGCGATCCTGGCGGTCAGCCTCGCGGTGGCCAAGGCGGCGGCGGCGGCGCATGGCCTGCCGCTGTATCGCTATGTGGGCGGGACCTTCGCGCGCACCCTGCCGGTTCCCCAGATGAACATCATCAATGGCGGCAAGCACGCGGACAACCCGATCGACATCCAGGAATTCATGATCATGCCGGTGGCCGCTGGCACCGGGGCGGATGCCGTGCGCATCGGCGCCGAGGTCTTCGCCGCGCTGAAGAAGGCGCTGCACGACGCGCACCACAACACCAATGTGGGCGATGAGGGCGGCTTCGCGCCCAACATCGGCAGCGCGGACGAGGCTCTGGCCTTCATCGCCAAGGCCTGCGAGGCGGCCGGCCACCGCGTCGGCGAGGACATCGTCTTCGCCCTCGATTGCGCTGCCAGCGAATTCTACCACGACGGCAACTATGTCCTGGCCGGCGAGGGCAAGACGCTCGATTCGGCCGGCATGGTGGACTACCTGGCCGGGCTGGCGGCGAAGTGGCCCATCGTCTCCATCGAGGACGGCTGCCACGAGGATGACTGGGATGGCTGGAAGCTGCTGACCGACCGGCTGGGCGCCAAGGTGCAGCTGGTCGGCGACGATCTGTTCGTGACCAACCCCGAGCGCCTGCGCATGGGCATCGAGCGCGGCACGGCCAACTCCATCCTGGTGAAGGTGAACCAGATCGGCACGCTGACCGAGACGCTGGAGGCGGTCGAGACGGCGCACCGCGCGGGCTACACCGCGGTGATGAGCCACCGCTCGGGCGAGACCGAGGACGCGACCATCGCGGATCTCGCGGTGGCCACCAACTGCGGGCAGATCAAGACCGGGTCGCTGTCGCGCTCGGACCGGCTGGCCAAGTACAACCAGCTGATCCGCATCGAGCAGGCGCTGGGCCCGGCCGCGCACTATGCCGGACGGACCGTGCTGCGCCGCTGATTTCGCTTGCGGCGCGGCGGCCTGGGGTGCTGCTGTGCTGCCTTGGCCGCCTCGGGGGAGGCGGCGCGCGGCCGAGAGGGGGTGTCGAGGCATGGTGGCGAGGCTTCTGGCCTGGTGCGGGCGCGCGACGCCGCCCGCCCTGCTGTTCGCCCTGTCGGGCTTCTTCCTGTGGCATGTGCATCT
>SKWC01000184.1 GCA_007129145.1 Rubritepida sp. | reverse complement strand
GCGGCTGATGCCCGATGCGCGGCTGCGCGCGCTGCAGGCCTTCTTCGCACCCAACCAAGCACAGGGAGAGAGACCATGAGACGAGCATTCATGGCGGCCGCCATGGCCGCGGGCGTGGCGCTGGGCGTGGGCATGCCCGCCGCCCCGGCCGAGGCGCAGCACCTGCGCATCGCGCTGCGCGAGGACCCGGACATCCTGGACCCCACCCCGGCGCGCACCTTCGTCGGCCGCATCGTCTTCGCCTCGCTCTGCGACAAGCTGTTCGACATCAATGAACGGCTGGAGATCGTCCCGCAGCTGGCCACCGGGCATCAGTGGGAGGACCCGCGGACCCTGCGCATCACCCTGCGCGAGGGCGTGCGCTTCCATGACGGCACCATGCTGGACGCCGAGGCGGTGCGCTACACGCTGAACCGCCACCGCACCATGGAGGGCAGCTTCCGCCGGACCGAGCTGGCAGGGGTCGAGGGCGTCGAGGTGGTGGATCCGCTGACCGTGCGGATCAGGCTGCGCGAGCCCTCGGCCGCCTTCCTCTCCCAGCTGACCGACCGCGCGGGCATGATCATCAGCCCCACCGCGGCCGAGGCCGCGGGCCGCGACTTCGGCCGCAACCCGGTCTGCGCCGGGCCCTTCCGCTTCGTCGAGCGCGTGGCGCAGGACCGCATCGTGGTCGAGCGCTTCCCCGACTACTGGAACCCCTCGGTCGTCCATTTCGACCGGATCACCTACCTGGCCATCCCCGACAGCACGGTGCGGGTGGCGAACCTGCTCTCGGGCGCGGTCGAGATGATCCAGACGGTGGATCCGAACGCGATGGACCAGATCCGCCGCAACAACCGCTTCCGGCTGCAGCTGGTGGATGAGCTCGGTGTGCAGTCCATCATGTTCAACCTGGCCAATGGGCCGCGGTCGGACACGCCGCTGGGGCGCGACCCCCGTGTGCGCGAGGCCTTCGACCTGGCCATCGACCGCGCCGCGCTGAACCAGGTGGTGTTCAACGGCATCTACAGCATCACCGCCCAGCCGGTGCCGCCGGCCAGCACCTATCACGCGCGCGACCTGCCCCCGCCCGGCCGCGACATCGCCCGCGCCCGCGCGCTGATGGCCGAGGCCGGCGTGACGACGCCGTTGCGCGTCGAGCTGCTGGTGCCCAACAACCCCGAGCTGCGCCAGGTGGGCGAGGTGATCCAGGCCATGGTGCGCGAGGCCGGCTTCGACCTGCGCATCCTGGCCATGGAATTCGCCTCCACGCTGCAGGTCTCCACCCGCGGCGACTTCGAGGCCTACCTGACCGCCTGGTCGGGCCGCGTGGACCCGGACGGCAACACCTGGAGCTTCATCCACTCGACCGGGCCGAACAACAGCGGCGGCTACAACAGCGAGGAGGTGGACCGCCTGCTGTCCGAGGCGCGCGTCGAGCTCGACCTCGACCGCCGCCGCGCCCTGTATGCGCGCATTTTCCGCATCGCGGGCTCGCAGGACCGGGCGCGCATCTGGCTGTGGCACCGGCAGAATTCGGTCGCCTACGTGGCGCGGCTCCAGGGGCACCAGAACGTCCCCGACGGGATGATCCGCGTCCATGGCCTGCGGCTGAACTGAGGGGCCGCGACGCGCCATGGGCATCTGGCTGCTGCGACGGCTGGGGCAGATCATCCCCACGCTGTTCATCCTGTCGATCATGATCTTCGGGCTGCAGCAGCTGATGCCCGGCGACCCGGCCCTGATCATGGCCGGCGAGGAGGGCGCCGACCCCGTGGTGCTGGCGCAGATCCGCGCCGAGCTGCGCCTCGACCGGCCCCTCCATGAGCAGTACCTGGCCTGGATGGGCCGGGTGCTGCAGGGCGATTTCGGCTTCTCCTGGCGCATCCGCGAACCCGTGGCGGACCTCATCCTGCAGAAGCTGCCGGTGACGCTGCAGCTGGGTGCGATGGCCTTCGTCATCGCGGTGCTGATCGGCGTGCCGCTGGGCATCCTCTCGGCGGTGCGGCGCGACCGCCCGGCCGACTGGATGGCCAATGGTGCCGCGCTGTTCGGCATCTCCATCCCGAATTTCTGGCTCGGGATCATGATGATCCTGCTGTTCAGCGTGCATCTGGGCTGGCTGCCGCCCTCGGGCTACGTCCCGATCACCGAGGATTTCTGGCAGTCCATCACCACCACCATCATGCCCGCCTTCGTGCTGGGCACGGCGGTGGCGGGCGTGCTGATGCGCCACACCCGGGCTGCCATGGTCTCCGCGCTCAGCCAGGATTATGTCCGCACCGCCCGCGCCAAGGGCCTGCGCGAGCGCGTGGTGGTCTGGAAGCACGCGCTGCGCAACGCGCTGATCCCGGTGGTGACCCTGGGCACCATCGAACTGGGCCGGCTGCTGTCGGGCGCGGTGCTGACCGAGCAGATCTTCTCCATCCCCGGCTTCGGCAAGCTCGTGGTGGATGCGGTGTTCAACCGCGACTACCCGGTGGTGCAGGGCGTCGTGCTGGCTACCGCCTTGATCTTCGTGCTGCTGAGCCTGCTCGCGGACATCCTCTACATGGCCATCAACCCGAGGCTGCGCCGGACATGAGCGCCGTGCTGGACACCCCCGCGTCCCAGAGCCCGGCGCGGCGCGCCGTCTCCCGCTTTCTGCGCCACCGGCTTGCGCTCGCGGGGCTGGTGGTGGTCGTGGCCTTCGTGCTGGTCGCGGCCTTCGCGCCCTGGCTCGCGCCATACGACCCCAACGCGACCTCCTGGACCGCGATCCGCCAGCCGCCCTCGGCCGCGCATTGGTTCGGCACCGACGAGAACGGGCGCGACGTGCTCTCGCGCGTCATCTGGGGCGCGCAGGCTTCTCTCATGGCCGGCGTGCTGGCGGTGCTGGGGGCGGTGGCCATCGGCGTGCCGCTCGGGCTGCTGGCGGGACTGGCCGGCGGGTGGGTGGATGCGGTGATCGCGCGCATCGCCGACGCCATGCTGTCCGTGCCCTTCCTGATCCTGGCCATCGCACTCGCGGCATTCCTCGGCCCGGCATTGGAAAACGCGATGCTGGCCATCGCCATCTCGGCCTCGCCGGTCTTCGTGCGGCTGGCGCGCGGCATGACGCTGGAGATGGCCGCGACCGACTGGGTGGAGGCCGCCCGCGCCCTGGGCAACCCGCCCTGGCGGATCGCGGCGCTGCACATCGCGCCCAACATCGTCCCGCCGCTGATGGTGCAGGCGACGCTGTCCATCGCCGAGGCGATCATCGCGGAGGCCGCGCTGTCCTTCCTCGGCCTCGGCATGCAGCCGCCCGACCCCTCCTGGGGCTCGATGCTGAACTCGGCGCAGCGCTTCCTGACGGTCGCACCCTGGCTCGCGATCTTCCCGGGGCTGGCCATCTTCGTCGTGGTGCTGGCCTTCAACCTGGCGGGCGATGGGCTGCGCGACGCGCTGGACCCGCGGATCGAGCGGCGCTGATCCCCTTCGCAGCGGCGCGCCCACGCGGCAGCATGG